>JAFTIK010000045.1 GCA_017456945.1 Clostridia bacterium | reverse complement strand
GTATCAAAGCCTAATTCGTCGTCAAGATCAACCGACTCGTCATCTCCAAATACCGTTTCACCAACGTCGCTTTCGTCAAAGTCGTCAATTTCAACTTCTTCAGAAAGGTCTTTTTCTCTAACGAACGGAATATCGTCGATATCGCTTTCAATGAGATCTTTGATTGCAAGTTCTTCTTTGTTTTCGGTAAGAACTTTCATATCGAGAGCCAAGGATTGTAATTCTTTTAAGAGTACCTTAAACGCTTCGGGAATACCCGGTTCGCTGATGTTAGTGCCTTTAACGATTGATTCGTAAGTCTTTACCCTGCCGACGATATCGTCAGACTTAACGGTAAGAATTTCTTGAAGTATGTGTGCCGCACCGTACGCTTCGAGCGCCCAAATTTCCATTTCACCGAAACGCTGTCCGCCGAACTGTGCTTTACCACCGAGCGGTTGTTGCGTAACGAGACTGTACGGACCGGTTGAACGCGCGTGAATCTTATCGTCAACAAGGTGGATAAGTTTAATCATATACATTTGACCAACCGTAACCCTGTTTTCAAACGGTTCACCAGTTCTTCCGTCGTAAAGTTGAATCTTACCGTCAACTTCGCCGTCGGGGTTAACTATATTGTTTTCTTTTAATAACTGTTTAATATCGCTTTCAGTTGCACCGTCGAATACGGGGGTTGCAATCTTCCAGCCGAGTTCTTTACATACACGGCCTAAGTGCACTTCAAGCACCTGACCGATATTCATACGTGAAGGAACGCCCAAGGGGTTAAGTACGATTTGTAAAGGAGTACCGTCTGCAAGGAAAGGCATGTCTGCTTCAGGTAAAATTCTTGAAATAACACCCTTGTTACCGTGACGACCTGCCATCTTGTCGCCGATTGAAATCTTACGCTTTTGCGCAATGTAAACTCTAACGAGTTTGTTTACTCCGGGCGGAAGTTCGTCTTTATTAGCGCGGGTAAAGATTTTAACGTCAACGACGATACCGCCTTCACCGTGCGGAACTTTCAAAGAAGTATCCCTAACTTCTCTAGCCTTTTCGCCGAAGATTGCGCGAAGCAATCTTTCTTCGGGGGTAAGTTCGGTTTCACCCTTGGGGGTAACCTTACCAACGAGAATATCACCGCTGTTAACTTCAGCGCCTATTCTAACGATACCGTCTTCGTCGAGATCTTTAAGAGCGTCTTCACCAACGTTGGGAATATCTCTCGTAATTTCTTCTTCGCCAAGTCTAGTATCTCTTGCTTCGGTTTCGTGTTCTTCGATATGGATAGTCGTAAACACGTCTTCTCTAACGAGTTTTTCCGAAAGGAGTATAGCGTCTTCGTAGTTATAGCCTTCCCAGCTCATGAACCCTACGAGAATATTTCTACCGAGCGCAAGTTCGCCGTTCTTTGTGGAAGGACCGTCGGCAATCGTTTGACCTTTTGCAATGACTTCGCCTTTTTCAACGATAGGTCTTTGGTTAAGACAAGTGCCTTGGTTACTACGTTCAAATTTCTTTAAGGTGTACTGTCTTTCAGTACCGTCGTCTTCGGTGATTACGATACGATCGCTTGCAACCGACTTAACGACACCCCCGTTAACTGCGTTTACCATAACGCCCGAGTCGTACGCGATACGGCGTTCGATACCCGTTGCTACGATAGCGTTTTCAGGGCAAAGAAGCGGAACTGCTTGACGTTGCATGTTAGAGCCCATTAGCGCACGGTTGGTATCGTCGTTCTCAAGGAACGGGATAAGAGCGGTTGCAACGGAGATGAGTTGTTTGGGCGAAACGTCCATATAATCCATCTTTTCTTTAACGTCTTCAGTTATATCTTCTCTAAATCTACAAGATACACGGTCGTTTACGAAATACTTGTTATCGATAAGGGGTTCGTTAGCCTGCGCAACGATATAGTTATCTTCTTCGTCTGCAGTAAGGTAATGAACTTCTTCAGTAACAACGGTTTCGATAGTACCGTCTTCTTTCATAGTATGGTTAATCTTTCTGTAGGGCGATTCAATAAAGCCGTATTCGTTAACCTGAGCATAAGCGGCAAGCGAAGTGATAAGACCGATATTCTGACCTTCAGGGGTTTCTATCGGACACATTCTACCGTAGTGCGAGTGGTGAACGTCACGAACTTCAAAGGTTGCTCTATCACGGTTAAGACCACCAGGTCCTAACGCAGAAAGTTTTCTCTTGTGGGTAAGTTCTGCAATCGGGTTGGTTTGATCCATAAATTGCGAGAGTTGAGAAGAGCCGAAGAATTCTTTAATCGCCGAACTTACGGGGCGAACGTTGATAAGACCTTGGGGAGTAACTTCCTTGGGATCTTGTGTTTGCATTCTTTCTTTAATAACTCTTTCAAGTCTTGCAATACCGATACGGAACTGGTTCTGCAAAAGTTCGCCTACCGAACGAACACGACGGTTGCCCAAGTGGTCGATATTATCGGTAGTGTTGATATCGAAAGCCAAGTCAAGGTTGATAGAAATCGCTGCAACGATATCGTCAACCGTGATGTGCTTATGATTAAGTTTATCAATCAACGGACGGAGTGTCTTCTTATCTTCAGCGGTAAGCGCTTCGGGAAGTTCTTCCGAAGAAATGATTTCGTAGTAGCGAACGCAAGCGTTTACGAAACGAGTTCTCGTTTCTCTTGCCTTTTCAGCGTACTTCTTATCTTCGGGCTTTTCTTCCGCTTCGGGAATATTGTCCTTATCTTCAAGATAGAACAAGCCGTTGATTTCCTTCTTTAATTCTTCTGCGGCAAAATCCACGCCCTTTTCGAGAGCGAGAGCGTTTACCTTTTCAGAGAAAGAAAGGGTGGGATAGTAAACGTAGTCGAGCAAGCCGAACAACTTGGGGTTAACCTTGGTGATAGCCTTAAAGTTTACTACGTTGTTAGCGATAATCTTGTGGGTAGCGCCGTTAACGTCTGCGTAGAATTCATTTACGCCAGCGTTTTGAATTGCTTCTGCAGTAAGTTTATCGATAACTTGACCTGCGGTAGCCAAAACTTCGCCATCTGGACTGATTACGTCTTTAGCAGTCTTAAGCCCTGCGATACGAACGCCTAGTCTTAAGCGCTTATTGAATTTATATCTGCCGACTCTCGCAAGGTCGTAACGGCGAGCGTCGAAGAACAAGTTTTTAAGATTTTGCTTAACGGCGTCGTCCGAAGGAACTTCACCGGGGTGCAAACGACGGTACAATTCGATAAGACCTTCCGCTTCGGATTTAGCAGTATCTTTTGCAAAGGTATCGGCAATCATTTGGTTGCCTTCAAAAAGTTCGTTAAGAGCGTCGTCGCTACCAAAACCGAGCGCGCGAAGAAGAACGGTTGCAGTAAGTTTTCTAGTTCTGTCAACGTGAACCCAAAGAACGTTTTGCGCGTCTTGTTCAAATTCCAACCAAGCGCCTCTCGACGGGATAACGGTGGTATCGAAAAGTTTTTTACCCGACTTGTCCATCTGCGAGCCGTTGTAAACGCCCGGAGAACGAACGAGTTGAGAAACGATAACTCTTTCCGCGCCGTTGATAATAAACGAACCGTTGTCCGTCATAAGCGGGAAATCGCCCAAGAACACGTCGTGATCGAGAACTTCGTCGGTAACCTTATTGATAAGTCTAACCCTTACGCGAAGAGGACGAGCGTAGGTAGCGTCTCTATCCCTACATTCTTTTTCGTCGTACTTGGGCTGACCGTCAAGGTTGTGCTCTAAAAAGTAGAGTTCGAAGTGATCGGAGTAGTCCGTAATCGGTGAAAAATCTTCTAAAACTTCGCCGATACCTTCTTTAATGAAAGCGTCGTAGGAGTCTTTCTGGATTTTTACGAGATAAGGCAATTCAATAGCTTCTTTAATCTTACTGAAAGTCTTTCTCTTAACCTTGCCACATTCAATTTCTGGTAGTATTCGTGTCATCAAAACACACTCCTTAAAAAATTAAATTTTTTTCTTGACTTTTACAGTTTACAAAACAATAAATTTGTTGTATAATCTGTATAGGTTGATAAAGTTCGCAAAACTTGTCGATTTTCAGCCTTTTTCGGGGGTTTTTGCCCTTAAATTTTTGGGATTTTCCTTAAAAAAGGCGACAAAACGCGATAATAACCTATCATAATCGATTATATAATAATATCTTAAAAAATCAATATTGTCAAGCGATTGAAAACATTATTTAAAAATAATTTAAAACCGCCCTTTTTGCCCCTTTTTTGGGCTTGGCGGTTTTTGGAGAAGTTATGAGAATTGATAAATTTTTGAAAGTTTCTAGGCTTTTAAAACGCAGAACTTTAGCCCAAGAAGCCTGTGACGGCGGGCGTGTAAAAGTGAACGGCAGAACGGTAAAACCTTCGCAAACGGTTAAGCCGAACGACGTTGTGGAAATAGGTTTTAATAGCGGTACGGTAAAATTTGAAATTCTTCAAATTAAAGAAACGGTTAGAAAAGAAGAGGCCGACGGGCTTTATAGAATTATTACGGAGTAAATATGAAAGTTTCTCTCATTTTGGCGTGCGCTGGAAAAGGCGAACGCGCAGGTTTTGAAAAAAACAAACTTTTAATAGAAACCAACGGCAAAACCGTTCTTGAAACCACCATTTCGGCTTTTATAGAAAGTGATAAGATAGACGAGTTCGTGATTACCGCTAGCAAGTTCGATTTTGAAACGGTTAAGGGTATCGTTCCCGATTATTGCAAGGTCGTTTACGGTGGCGCAACCCGTACCGATTCGGTACTTAACGGGCTTGAAAGCGTTACGAGCGACCTAGTGCTTATTCACGACGGAGCAAGACCTTTCGTTTCCAGCCAACTTATTGAACGCGTTATCGACGGGGCTTTAGAATTTGGCGGTTGCATACCCGTAGTGCCCTGTAGAGATACTATGATTAAGGGCGAAGAGTTTGCCACAGACTATCTTGGAAAGGGCGGACTATACGCGGTACAGACTCCACAAGCCTTTCAAACATCTTTAATAAAACGCGCGTACGCGTGCGCGCAAGGCAAAACCTTTAACGACGACGGAGAAGTTTTTAAGGAGTATATAGGAAAACTTAAACTCGTTGAAGGTGATTTTGCCAACGTTAAACTTACTTTTAAACAAGATTTTCCACCCCCGAATACCGTTTCGGGGTCGGGTTTGACTGCCACCGTTTGATTGAAGGCAGAAAACTTATTCTAGGCGGTGTGGTTATCCCCCACGACAAAGGGCTTTTAGGGCATTCAGACGCAGACGTTTTGGCGCACGCTATTATGGACGCTATTTTGTCGGCATCGGCAAACCGTGATATAGGCTATCATTTTAGCGACAAAGACCCCAAGTATAAAGACGCCGATAGTATGAAACTTTTAGAAAGAGTTATAGAAATGACTAATGAGCTTGGTTTTACCGTTGACGGTGTTTCTGCTAGCATTATGGCGGAAAAGCCCAAACTTTTACACTATATACCCACCATCACCCAAAACCTTGCAAACGCGCTTAATTTACCCTTAAATAAGGTGGGAATTTCCGCAACTACTTTAGAAGGGCTTGGATTCGTTGGTAGAGAAGAAGGTATTTGCGTTCACGCAACGGCAACCCTTAAAAAAATAATTTAGTTGACAAACGGGTTTTACTGCCGTATAATAGACGTATATTTTTTATTAAAGGTTATAAATGAAAAAATTTAGATTTAGTTTTATAAGCATTTTAATAATATTCCTACTATCGTTGTCTTTCGTTGGGTGCGCCACCAAGCCTACCACGCCCGAATTGCCACCCGATTACGAAACGCCAGACCAGCCGTTAAACTATTCGGTTACTTTCGTTTGCGATTTTACCGATTATCTTAAAACGGTTAGCGTAGAAGAAGGCAAGACGGTATCTACCCCAAAAGACCCCGAAAGAGATAACTATATTTTTTGCGGTTGGTACGACGAAGATTTTTTAGAAGAATACGACTTTTCGCAAGCCGTATCTAGCGACTTAACTTTGCACGCAAAGTATCGGTTAGACGGGGTTACGCTAACGAACTCTATTTCCACCGACCTTATTAAAGGGGTGGTTAAGGTTTACAACAGATGTTATAACGCCAACTTTTTCGGTGAAACGGGCTATTCCCTTTCGCAAGGCTCGGGATTCTGCTTTAAAATAGAGAACGGGAACTATTTTATTTTGACCAACAACCACGTAATTAGCAAGAACTCTTCTTACTCTTACCAAAAGTTCACGGTTGAAGATTATCAAGGCAAAACATACGAAGCGCAACTTTATAACAGCGCTAAATCTTCTGCTTACGATTTGGCTTGCCTATACTTTACGACCACCACGACTAACGTTAAAGCGCTCTCTTTAACGACCGACGACCCAAGCGTTTCTTCAGACGTTATTTCCTTAGGCGCGCCCAACTCGCAAGCCAACTCTATCACTTACGGAAAAATTTCCGATTACGACACGGTTACACTTTCTAGTTCTGCTTCTTCGGATAGTAAAATTACCTTTGAAGTAATTTACCATAACGCCATAATAAACAACGGCTCTAGCGGTGGTCCACTATTAAATTCCGACTTAAAAGTCGTTGGGGTTAACTACGCAGGTCAAAAGGATACCGATTTAGGTTTTGCAATACCTATATCTAAAGTACAAGAATTTTTAACTCAATTCGTTTACGCTTAAAAAACTTTATAACCAAAAAAGGCACTCGTTTGAGCGCCTTTTTTATTTTTTCTTTATTACGCTTGCTTTTGCTACGAACGAACAGAATTTGTTTTCGGGGTGTTTTTCTATCACCTTAAAAATATATCTGCTTATAAAATATGCAATAACGCCTGCAACTCCACCGACTATTATTCCACCTATAACGTCGGTTGCGTAATGAACTATTAGGTAAACCCTTGAAAAGCCCATTAACACTACGGCAAAAAACGCCGACCAACTCCATTTTTTATTACAAACGGCAAAAAGGGCGGTCATTGCGCTCATAGTTGCCGTAACGTGACCAGACGGAAAGGAAAATTCGCTTTGCCGTTTTGCAGAAACGAATTGCCAAAAAGGCGAATACTCGTCTTTGGTAAACGGACGGGGACGGGCTACGGCGTTTTTTATAACCACGTTGGTAAACAACGCGCCAATCCCTACTGCAAGTAGCATGGTAAAGCCGAGTTTTCTAGTTTTAACGAACAGCATCAACGCTATCGATAACGCTATAAAGAAAATCCCGCCTTCGCCAAACACCGAAACGAATTTCATAAACGGCGTGAAAAAGCCACCCGCCGAACGCGCCAGCGTGTGCATAAACTTAAATATACCGTTATCAAAGGCGAAAAACGCCGTGTTTAACCAGTTTGCCATACCTTTTCCTTTTAATTCTTTATACGCTAAAAGCCGTTTACGATTTTCGCAAACGGCTTTTTTGGTCAAAAAGCGCTTTTTCGGGCGACAAAAACCTAGCCCGAAAGTACCCTTAACTAAATTAAGGATTACTTTTAATTAGTCTTTCTTTTCCTTTTTAGCGGTATCAACTACCTGAACACCGTCGTAATATCCGCACTTAGGGCAAACTCTGTGAGAATACTTAAATTCTTGGCATTGGGGGCATTCCGAAAGATTCGGAGCGCTGATTTTCCATTGTGCGAATCTGGTCTTCGTTCTCTGTTTAGAGGTTTTACTTTTCTGTACTGCCATTGTTCTGTACCTTCCTATTGTTTTTTACATTTACATTGCGCGACGTTCAGGTTTGTTCCGCAACCTGCGCAAAGCCCCTTACAGTCTTCCTTACAAAGAAAACTTACGGGTATATCCATTAGCACGGCGTCGTTCACCGGCTTGGTTAGGTCTATCACGTCGTTCTTAACGTAATACCCTGCGTCGTTATCGTCGTCGAACTGCTCTGCTATTTCCGTGCAGTAAGAGTTCGTTGCGTCTTCAAGGCATCTAGTACACTCGCCTTTAATAGAAAAAGCAATCTCTGCTTCTACGTAAGCGGTGTGGTCGCCCGTTAGGCTAACCGTGCCCGTAACCTTTATCGGAAGAAGGAGTTCGCACCCCGGTAAATCTTCTACAAGGTTTTCGGTCGGTTGGTATTCAAAATAGAAATCGGCGGAATCTTTCCCCGTTCTTTTCAACTTTCTTAAATCTAAAAGCATTTTGCACCTAACTAAACGCCATACAAGTATATACTATTTAACTCGCCTTGTCAACGATTTTTAACAAAAAATTTTGCTTTTATGCCCCTACGGGGCTATAATTTTTACTTTCCTTGGGTAAGATCCTTGGTTTCTCTTGCGATAGAAAGTTCTTCGTTGGTGGGAAGAACGATAATCTTAACCTTTGAACCGTCTTTGTTAAGGAAACCGATACCCGAAGAGTATTCTTGGTTTTTCTTTTCGTCAAACTCTGCGCCACAGAATTCCATACCTTCCATAACTAAGCCACGGATAAGGGGTGCGTGTTCGCCGATACCACCGGTAAATACGATAGCGTCAACGCCACCGAGAACTGCGATATAACTACCAACGTATTTCTTTACTCTGTAAGCGAGCATTTCGAGAGCGAGTTTACATCTCTTATCCCCGTTGTTTGCAGCAGCGGTAAGATCGCGAAGGTCGCTAGATACACCGCTTACGCCAAGGCAACCGCACTTCTTGTTAAGGTAGTTAACAACTTCTTCGGGTTTAAGATTTAACTTAACTCTCAAATAATCAACTGCCGCGGGGTCTATATCGCCCGAGCGAGTGCCCATAACCAAACCTTCAAGGGGTGTAAAGCCCATAGAAGTATCTTGGCATTTACCGTCTTTAACGGCAGAAATTGACGAGCCGTTACCAAGGTGGCAGATTACCATTTTAGCGTTGGGGTCGCCTAGAAGTTTAGCCGTTTCTTGACTTACGAACTTATGTGAAGTGCCGTGGAAACCGTACTTTCTAATTTTGTGCTCTTCGTAAACTTCGTACGGAATACCGTACATAAACGCCTTTTGGGGCATGGTTGCGTGGAAAGTGGTATCGAATACCGCTACCATAGGAACGCCGGGCATAACTTGTATACAACTCTTGATACAAGCGATATTACCAGGCATGTGGAGCGGGCCGAGTTCTGCGTTCTTTTCACAGATTTTAATAACTTCTTCGTCGATAACTACCGAACTATGGAAGTCTTCTGCCGAGTGGAGAACTCTGTGACCAACAGCGCTAACTTCGTCGATAGACTTCAACGCGCCGTTTTCCTTATCAAGCATAGCCTTCAAAACGAGTTCCATTGCTTCTTTGTGAGTGGGCATATTTTCTTTAATAACGAGTTCTTTACCGTCGAAAGTCTTTTGAGTAAGAACACCGCCGTCGAAAGTAATTCTTTCACAAACGCCCTTTAAGATAACGCTTTCGTCTGCCATATCAATAAGTTGATATTTGAGCGACGAACTACCTGCATTGATAACTAAAATTTTCATTTTTCTCTATTTCCTTTTTACTTTGATACTGAATTATTGTGCTTGAAGAGCCGTGATAGCGATAACCGCAATAACGTCTTCAACCGAGCAACCACGCGACAAGTCGTTGATAGGTTTAGCAAAGCCCTGACAAATAGGACCGAGCGCCATATATCCACCGAAACGTTGAGCAATCTTGTAACCGATATTACCAGCGTTGATGTTGGGGAATACGAATACGTTAGCGTTACCTGCAACCGGAGAAGTGGGGGCTTTGAGTTTGCCTACTTCAGGGGCAACTGCAGCGTCGAACTGGAATTCACCGTCTAAAGCGAGATCGGGAGCGGCTTCTTTTGCAATACGGGTTGCTTCTTGCATTTTGGGAACGGACTTAAAGAACTTGTCGTCGTTACCACTACCCATGGTTGAGAAAGAAAGCATTGCTACTCTCGGGGTAATACCCGCGATATTTTTAGCAGTTTCTGCAGAAGAAATTGCAATGTCTGCAATTTGTTGAGCGTCAGGTTCAATATTGATAGCGCAGTCTGCGAATACTGCAACCCCGTCTGGATTATATTTATTTTCACCTTCGGGCGCAACCATAACGAACGAACTAGATACGGTGTTAATTCCGGGCGCGGTTTTAATTACTTGTAAACCTGGGCGAAGAGTGTTAGCGGTAGAGTGGCAAGCGCCTGAAACCAAACCGTCAACGTCACCTGCTTTAAGCATGAGCGCAGCGTACATAGTGTAGTCTTTAAGAATAGACGCTTTAGCAGCGGCAACGTCTGCGTATTCGGGAGCGCCCGTCTTCTTGTTTATTTTACCCTGTCTTGCCTTGAAGAGCATTTCAGCGTAAACTTCGGTTTTGTCGTAAGTAACGGGGTCGATAACGGTAACGCCGTCAAGGCAAACTTCGGGGTTCGCCTTTGCGATTTCTTCGGGGTTGCCAAGAAGGGTTACTCTTGCAAGACCTTCTTTAACCGCGTCAGCCGCAGCCTTTACGACTCTTGAGTCTTCCCTTTCGGGAAGAACGATATTTTTGTTGAGTTCACTTGCTTTTTTCTTGATGTTCTCCAAAACGTTTGACATAATGTTTCCTTCCTTTTTTATTTTTCAAATAAATCGTTTTGTATTTTGCGATAAATGATGTAAAATACTATTACCGTATTATTTTAACATCTTTAAACAAAAAAGTAAATAAATAGTTTGAGGTTTTTGCACTTTTTATGAAAATTTGCGCTATCGTTGCTGAATACAACCCCTTTCATTTGGGGCATTTAAAACAAATAGATTTTGTTAAGCGTGAACTTAACGCCCAAAAGGTTATCGTTATTATGAGTGGTAACTTTACCCAACGTGGTGAAATTGCCGTTTTAGATAAGTTTACGCGCGCTCGCCACGCCGTAATTGCTGGGGCGGATTTGGTTATAGAACTACCCGTGGTTTTTTCTACGGCTAACGCAGAAACTTTCGCCACGGGCGCTATCAATATCTTAAACTCTTTAGGCTGTGTTGACGGTATTTGTTTCGGTGTGGAAAATGGGGGCGAAAAAGATTACCTTGCCCTAGCCAAAGCAATGCTTAACGAAAGCAAAGAATTTAAGAAAGCCTTAAAAGACGCTTTGGATACGGGCGTTTCCCTAGCCAAAGCAAAGGAATGCGCCGTAAAAGCCGTTTACGGCGACAAGTTTGACGAGAGTTTATTGAACTTGCCGAACAACGTTTTAGGGCTAGAATATACCAAAGCGATAATTAAGAATAAAAGCAATATTAAAATTTACCCTATGTTGCGCTCGGGCGACCATAACGACAAGACCTTAAAGAAAGGTATAACTAGCGCAACGAGTATTCGCGAAACGCTAAAAATCGGCAAAAAGAGCAAACTTAAAAAATCCCTTCCCCCTTTCGTTTATAAAGATTTAGGGGATTACCCGTTCGCATTTGATAAAATAGCAATGGCTAAACTTATTTCCACACCCACCGACGAATTAAAGAATATTGTAGACTGCTCCGAAGGGTTGGAAAACCGAATTAAAGCGCTATCTAAAGATAACTTGACTATCGATAAACTAATAGAAAAAGCAACCACCAAGCGCTACCCTGCCACTAGGATAAGCAGAATTATTACCGCTAACCTTTTAGGCGTTAACAGAGAACTTGTAAAAGACTGTTTAGAAAGCCCCCTTTACGCCAAGGTTTTAGCCGTTGATGAAAACCAAAAGGCTATAATTTCCGACCTTGCTAATACTTCTAAAATTCCACTTATAACGCGTAAGAGCGACGTTAAAGAACTTAAAAAGACGGCTAAACTCTGCTTTGATAAAGACGTTTTGGCAAACGACCTATATAGCCTTATAACAAACAAGATTACCAACGAAAATTACACTTTATTCGTGTAAAAGACAAATAAAAAAGCCCGAAAAATTCGGGCTTTTTTTATTTCAACTTATTTTGCAATCGATTGTTCTAAAAGAGCCTTAATATCTTTTAAGAGATCTTCAGTCGTTGGGTTAGCAAGGCGATCTGCCTTTGCCTTTTCTTCTGCTTGCTTTGCTTCTAATTCGGCTTGGGCTTTAGCGTCTAATTCTTTCTTTTCAAAGTAAGCCTTAACCGCTTGCTTATCGCGAATATCTACGCCTGCGGCTTTAAGTTCTTTTCTTTCAGCCCTATCAAGCGTGTTCTTTTTGATAGTTGCGTTAAGTTTTTCGTTGTTTTCTTTTACCTTGTTAAAAATCTTAACGATAGTAAACAACGTAAACGCAATGAGCAAGAAGTTGATAATAGCCGAAATGAAAGCGCCCCAGTCGATATAGATGGAGTTAGCAAGATCTACTACCTTTTTAGTAACTTCGGTAGGCGTGCCTGCAATATCAACCGTTTCGGTAACCGTTTTATAGCCTGCGCTTAAAATGGTTACAGCGCCAGCAAGCCCGTCTGCACCGAGAACGAGAGCCAAAAGCCAGTTAATAATAGGCTTTAAGATGTAGTTGGAAAGTCCGTTGACAATGCCCGTAAAAGCACCGCCGACGATAACGCCGACAGCCATATCAAGAACGTTTCCGCGTGTGATAAATTTCTTGAATTCGCCAAAAAATTTCTTCATTAGTGTTTCCTTCCTTTTTTAAATTTTATCTTAAATAATTTTTTTAACAAAGGCGCGCACTCTTTAGGGCTTGCGCCTTTAAGTTTTTCTAAAATAACCTTTTCTTTTTCAATATCCTTCACTAATTAAACCAAACCCGTAATTAAAGTTGCCACGCTTATACAAACGAGATAAAGCGAAAACCATTTGTAGTTAGCCTTTTTTATTATTTTAAGCATAAACTTAATGGCGATATACCCCGTAACCATAGCGGTAAGCACGCCGAGTAAAAGTGGCACGACGGAAATATTCCCGATAGTTCCCGCTTTTATACAGTCGTAACCTTCTAAAACTAGCGCGGCAAGTATAATCGGAATACTCATAAGAAAGGTAAAGTTTGCGTTTTCCGTTTTATCTACCTTTGCCAAGCACCCGAAAGTTACGGTAGTTCCACTACGGGAAAGCCCCGGCAACACGCCGAACGCCTGCCCTGCGCCCATAGTAAGCGCGCTTTTAAAATTAATTCCGTTATTCATTTCCACCTTTTTGCAACGAATTTCCGAAAAGAGCATTTCCCCCGCGGTAAGCAAAAAGGTAATTGCAAGCAACCAAACGTGTTCAGTAAAAAGCGCGTCTAGGTCAATCACTTTTGAAAGCACTAGCCCCACCACACCTGCGGGTACGGTAGCAAGCACCAAGCACCAAAACTTATTAAACGGCTTTTTGAATAACCCTAAAATTTCCTTCCAAAGCACCACTAACACGGGAATAAGCGTGCCCACGTGTAACATTATGCTATAAAACAGCACGTTTTCTTTTATGCCAAACCAGTTTTGCAATAAAATTAAGTGCCCGCTTGACGAAACGGGCAAAAACTCGGTAAAGCCTTGCACCGCGCCTAGCACTATTGCCTGCCAAATCTGCATAAATCACACCCCCTTTTTATCGGTTAGAAGTTTAATGAATTCCTTAACCGCAAAAGTCATATTATCGCTCTTTGGTAAGGCTAACCCGATAGCGCGCGAAGGTAATGCAGGGTTAGTAACGATTTCTAAAAGGCTCTTTTCGTCGTCTAACTCGTGTTTAACGAACTCTCTCGGAATACAAGCGATACCTATGCCGTTTTTAGCAAGTGAAGTCATAAGTTCTAAACTCGCAAGTTCTATTTCGGGGTGTAAATGTATGCCTTGCGAATGGGCAAACCCCACTATCGCCTGCCTTGTAGCCGTGGAAAGTTCTAGCATTAAAAGGGGATAATCTTGAAGTCTTTTAAGTTCAACCGTTCCACCCGTAAGTTCTTTAAACTGCTCGTTACAAACGAAGGTATCGTGCAGTTGCATAACGATATTAGAAAGGTTAATATCGCTATCGTCGATAGGCAGGTTAACGAACCCTACGTCCCCCTTGCCGTTCTTTAGCATCTCTATCGTTTCGCTAGACGTGCAATTTTGAAGCATCAAGTTAACGTTGGGGTGTTTTTCGTGATATTCTTTTATGTAAGGCAACAAAAAGTGGGTGCTAACCGTATCTGACGCGCAAATTCTAACCACGCCAGTTGCCGTATCTTTAAGTTCGCTATATTTACTTTCTGCTTCGTCAAACAGTTTAAGCGCCTTTTCCACCGTGGAAAAAATCTGTTTGCCCCCCGTTTCAGAAAGTTCCATACCCTTGTGGGTACGGTTAAAGAGTTGACCGCCTAGTTGGGTTTCAAGTTGCTTTATAGCCTGCGAAACGGCGGGTTGAGAAATATACAGCTCTTCGGCAGCCTTGGTAAGACTACCACACTTTGCAACCGTGTAAAAAACACGGTAAAGTTCCAAGTTAACCATAATACCCCCTTTTATTTTCCTACGCAGAATTTTTTGAAAATATCGTTAATAATTTCTTCGGTAGCAGTCTTTCCCGATATTTCGCCGAGCGCATCCCACCCGTCTTTAATATCTATTGCAAGCATATCTAACGGCACGCTACCTACGGCTAAAAGGGCAGACGTAAGTTTCTGCTTAGCCCTTGAAAGCGCGTCGTAATGCCTTTCTTCGCAAAGGAAATCGCCGTTAAAGTCGATACCACTACCCACGGTTTTTTCAAACATAAGATTTTTAAGTTCTTCTATATTAGAACGAGCGAGCGCCGAAACGTAAAGGTCGGCTCTGTCGTCGGTCACCTTAACCTTGTCGGTCTTGTTTACGACAACCACTAAATTTTTATCTTTAACTAGCGAATAAATAGCGTCGTCTTCGGCGGTAATATCCCCGCCGTCCATAACGAAAAGAATAAGATCGCTTTCGTTTAGAACGCGCTTTGAAAGTATTACGCCTAGTTCTTCTATCTTGTCGTCGCTCTCTCTTATCCCTGCGGTGTCCGAGAAGTTAAAGGTAACCCCTTGGATATCTAAAACCCCTTCTACGATATCACGGGTAGTACCTGCAATATCAGAAACGATAGCCTTGTCGTAATTTAATAAAGCGTTCAAAATAGAACTCTTGCCCGTGTTGGGTTTGCCGACTATCCCTACGCGAACGCCGTTTTTAAGCGTTCTGCCCGTACGGTAAGATAAAAGCAATTTATCAACCCCGTCGATAACAGACTTCAACGCCTTTTCCACTTCTTCGGTAGAAGTTTCTTCTAGGTCTTCTTCAGGGAAATCCATAT
The DNA here is from genome assembly GCA_017456945.1 of Clostridia bacterium. Next base: position 11,606 of record JAFTIK010000045.1, on the reverse strand, counting down.
CTGCGTCAACTTGAGCGAGCGCGTCGGTTATAAGGTCTTGTAGTCTATTTATTTCTTCTGTAAGTTTTTCTCTATAAAGGTAATAGCCTGCCTTTACACCGCTTACCGACTCGCTATTTATCATATCGATAAGCCCTTCGGCAGAAGATAAAGAAAGTTTGCCGTTCATAAAGGCGCGCTTTGTGAACTCACCGTTAGTGGCAAGCCTTGCGCCGAGCGACAAAGTCTTTTTAAGTATGCCCTTTGTAATAGCCGTTCCACCGTGCGAGTGAAATTCCACTATATCTTCGCCCGTAAAACTTTTCGGCCCTTTAAAATATACGCACATACCGAAGTCGGTAAAACCGTCTGCTTGAATTTCACCCACGTACATTTTATAAGGCTCAAAGTCCTTAACGGCAATTTTGCCGAGCGGTTTAAACATTTGCTCGGCAATTTTTAGGGGAGAATCCCCACTTATTCGTATCACGGCAACACCGCTTGCAACCAAGCCCGTAGATATCGCCGAAATGTTTTCGGAAACCATTTTTATAACCTTTTATCATCTTTTTTACTAGCAAACTCTGAAAAGGGTTCACCAGGGTCTATCTCGTCTTTATCTGCAAATTCTTCAAAAGGCGTGGGCGGAACGTCTTGCGGGGGGCGGTTATGATACGCGCCACCGTAAGGGTTGCCGTTAGCGTAATAAGTATTATAACGCGAACGAAGAAATTCCGTGTAATCCATAGGCTCTTTATTGCGCACGACGAAAGCAAAAATCGGGAAAAGCCCCAAGATAAAAGATAATATCGTAGCCAAAACGAAGTGCGACGGCCAGTATTTTTTGAACAACTGAACGAATAGCGAAAGGGTAACCACGATGCTTAATAAATCAAATACCATGCTTGCGTAATAAACGCCCGTCATAATCCCGTTACGCACCCTTGCAGAAATACCCGCTTGAACGTACGGGTCAACGTACTGCCCTGCCCTTCCGTAAATTTCAAAACCGTTCCAAATTTGAACGCAGTTATCAGGTCTTATACCCCCCGTAGTCATTTCGGCGGGCAAAATATAAAGTTGATTGCCAGCAAGGAAATTGCCTATAACTGGGAAATAAATTAAAAATTCGTAAGCGAACGCCAAGAACTCGGCAAGCGAAAAAATTAAGCAGAACCAAACTGCAAGTTTTTCAAAAGTCGAGCCGAAAATTTTGATTTTACCAACGAGTTTACACGCGATAAAAAACCAAAGCAAAGGAAACCACGCAAGGAAAGCCTTTCTTATTCCCCTTTTCTTTGCCATTTTGAATAGCGCAATCGAGCGCAAAGCGTAAAACGCCAAGGCTATTGCGATAGATATTGCCACGCCCACCCAAACGACTGTGTTCGGTAGGTTGACCGTTTCGTTGTTAATTCCTATAAAAGTAAACATAAAACTCCAAAATTAACCCGTAGATTTCTCTCTATAAACTTTATATATATAAAATATTAGTACGCTCTAGCGAAAATAACCTTATGTTTAGCGGGTTTACCGCAAATAGCGCACTTTTCAGGAACGCCTTCTTCGTCGCACATAACTCTTGCGGTAGCTTGAGCGTATTCTTTAACCTTATCTTCACACTCACGGCAACCACACCAGCCTGCCTTAACGAAATTCTTGCCTTCTACGCCTTTTAATATACCATCTAAATCGTCGGCTTCAACAACTCTCTTATCGCGGTTAGCCTTAGACTTAACGAACAAGTCTTTCTGAATAACGTCTAAAAGTTCGGGGATAGCAGTTTCCAACCCGTCGATAGAAAGCGCGCTCTTTTCAAGATTATCACGGCGCATAATCATAACTTGGTTGTTTTCAATATCCCTAGGTCCGATTTCTATACGCAAGGGAACGCCCTTCATTTCCCACTCGTTGAACTTCCAACCAGGGCTCATATCACGGGTATCCGTTTCTGCGCGAACGCCTGCCTTTACGAGCAAGTTTTCAAGTTCTTTAGCCTTTTCAATAACACCGCCCTTATGCGCTGCGATAGGAACGATAATAACTTGAATAGGCGCAACTCTCGGTGGCAACACCAAACCGCGTTGGTCGCCGTGCGCCATAATTACAGCCCCTATCATACGGGTAGATGTACCCCAAGAAGTGGTGTAGCCGTGCTTTAACTTGCTATCTTTATCAAGGAACTTAATATCGAACGCCTTAGAGAAGTTTTGACCGAGATAGTGCGAAGTGCCCGACTGCAAACTCTTACCGTCGAGCATCATTGCTTCCAAACCAAATGTAGCAACCGCGCCTGCAAACTTTTCCTTTTCGGTCTTTCTGCCCGTGAACACGGGAAGAGCCAAAGTTTCTTCCATAAAGTCCTTATACACGTTAAGCATTTTAATGGTTTCTTCCATTGCTTCTTCTTCGGTAGCGTGAACGGTATGCCCTTCTTGCCACAAGAATTCGCTAGTACGAAGGAAAGGACGGGTGGTCTTTTCCCAACGCATAACGTTACACCATTGATTCATTATAACGGGTAAATCTCTGTAAGACTGTATCCATTTAGAATACATAGTGCCTATAACCGTTTCGCTAGTCGGGCGAATAGCAAGCGGTTCTTCAAGTTTAGCCCCGCCCGCGTGGGTAACCACGGCAACTTCGGGGGCAAAGCCTTCTACGTGTTCGGCTTCTTTGGTAAAGAAACTCATAGGGATAAGCAAGGGGAAGTATGCGTTTTTAGAGCCGTTTTCCTTAAAGCGCCTATCCATATCCTTCTGAATATTTTCCCAAATAGCGTAGCCGTACGGGCGAATAACCATAGTGCCTTTAACGGGGCCGTAGTCAACGAGTTCGGTTTTAAGCACTACGTCGGTATACCATTGAGCAAAGTTTTCATTGATGTCTGCAATCTGCGTAACGAATTGTTTTGAGTCCATAATCTCTCTCCGTCGTATAGTATTTCATTATAATTCAGGTTAATTATAGCACGAGAAAGACAAATATATCAAGTTTTTTTCGGATATTTAGCGAAAAAGGCTTGAAAAACAATCGTTATTTATATATAATATAACCATAACTTAAAAACCACTCGGCTTTTTTACCGCCGAGAATTCAAGGAGGATAACATGCAAGACGTTAAACAACTTACAATCAACGCCATAAGAGTTCTTTCTGCAGAAGCAATTCAGAAAGCAAACTCCGGTCACCCCGGTCTTCCGCTCGGCGCTGCGCCTATCGGATACGCTGCTTTCACTAATATGACGTTTAACCCGAAGAATACCGATTTCGATAACAGAGATAGATTCGTTCTCTCTGCTGGTCACGGCTCTATGCTCGACTATTCACTATATTATCTTTTCGGCTTCGGTCTTACCAAAGAAGAAATTATGAACTTCCGTCAACTCGGCTCTCGCACGGCAGGTCACCCCGAATACGGCGTATGCCCCGGCGTTGAAACGAGCACAGGTCCGCTCGGACAAGGTATTGCTAACGCAGTAGGTATGGCTATCGCAGAAGATTACCTTGCTAATAAATTTAACCGTGAAGGTTTCCCCGTAGTTGACCACTACACTATCGCTCTTTGCGGTGACGGTTGTATGCAAGAAGGTATTGAAAACGAAGCGGCATCTCTTGCAGGTTCACTTAAACTCGGCAAACTTATCGTTCTTTACGACGATAACGATATTACTATCGAAGGCAACACCGATATCACCTTTACCGAAAACGTAGGCAAACGCCACGAAGCGCTCGGCTGGCAGGTTATCAACGTTAAGGACGCTAACGACGTTATGGCACTTAACCGCGCAATCAAAAAGGCTAAAGCAGAAAAGGAAAAGCCTTCTCTTATCATTATTCAATCTAAGATCGGCTACGGCTCTCACTTAGAAGGCAAGGCAGCATCTCACGGCGCTCCGCTCGGCGAAGAAGGGGTTGCTACCTTAAAGAAAAATCTCGGTTGGGATTACGCGCCGTTTGAAGTTCCTGAAGAAGTATTCAAGCATTGCAAGAAGTTCGCTAACAAAGGTCGCAAGGCTGAAAGAGAATGGAAGGCTATGTTTAAGGCTTACGAAGAACAGTACCCCGAACTTGCTAAAGAATACAAGGCTTGGAAGAAGAGAGAACTTCCCGACCTTAAAGCAATTGAAGAATTGTGGCAGTTTGAAAAGGACGACGCATCTCGTGGTTACAGCCACACCGTTTTGAACAAACTTGAAAAATATATCCCCAACCTTATCGGTGGTAGCGCAGACTTAGCGCCCGCTAACAAGTCTAATATGAAGGCTCGTGGCGATTATCTACCCACCGACAAATCGGGTTCTAACATGCACTTCGGTATTCGTGAACACGCAATGAGCGCTATCGTAAACGGTATGTATCTCCACGGCGGTCTTATCCCCTCTTGCGCAACCTTCGCAGTATTCTCAGACTATATGAAGAACGCTATGCGTATGTCTGCGCTTATGGAACTCCCCGTAGTATATATTCTTTCGCACGACTCTATCGGCGTTGGTGAAGACGGTCCTACCCACCAACCTATCGAACACTTGGCAGGTTTGCGCGCAATGCCGAATATGAAGGTATATCGCCCTGCAGACGGCAAGGAAACTACTGCTGCTTGGATAGGCGCGCTTACCGGTAAAGAACCTTCTTGTATCGTAGTATCCCGTCAAACTCTACCCAACCTTGAAGGTACGGGCGAAAAGGCGTTCAAGGGTGGCTACGTTCTTGCAGATAGCTCAAAGAAAACCCCCGACGCAATTCTTATCGCAACGGGTAGCGAAGTTTCACTCGCTATGAACGCAAAAGCAGAACTCGCTAAAGAAGGCGTTGACGTAAGAGTAGTTTCTATGCCTTGCGTTGAAGAATTTGAAAAGCAGAGTGAAAAATATAAAGAAAGCGTTCTTCCCAAGGCAGTTCGCGCAAGAGTTGCCGTTGAAGCAGGCGCTACTATGAGTTGGTACAAATACGTAGGTCTTGACGGAAAGGTTGTTGGTATTGACACCTTCGGCGCATCTGCACCTGCAAAGAAACTCTTTGAAAAATACGGATTTACCGTTGAAAACGTTGTTTCCGCAGTAAAAGAAGTTCTTTAATTTGAACTAAAAAGTAAAAACACCAAAGGCAACTGCCTTTGGTGTTTTTTATTACGAGTCGTAATCGTAGGGGATTTTGTTTTTTCTTTCACCTTTTAAGTTAACTATATACCCGTCTTCTAATTTACACCACCATTTAGGGTCGTGTTTTGGTAAATCTTCTAAAATATCTTCGATAGTATATCATAAAACTCCTTTAAACACAAAAGCCTGAAAAGAATTTTTCCTTTCGGGCTTTTTGCTTGTTTTTTATAATAGAATTTTAATTTGTCAATAGGGTCGTTACACTTTTTGGTTTTTATATTATAAATATAAACGTTTAAATAAAAATTATTTTTTACTATCAAATAGATATTTATAGTATTCCACTTGCGCCCTATAGAATTCTTCAAATAGTTCTATTTGTTTTTTAGATAAACTTTCTAAAAGTTTAATTCTTGCTATATCCGAATAGGTTTTAAGCAATATTATTTTTTTCTACTTTCTTCTACTTCTTTACTACTAGATTTTTTTGCAAATTCCACCAACGTTTTTTCAATATCCATTTTTTTCATATTTACACCTCTTTTAAATATTATATTAGGGGTTTTCCCTAATGTCAATTATTTGTTAGGCAATATCTAATATACTAATTATATGGATAAAAATATTGACCAAATTATAACTGAAAATCTAAAAAGAGAAATTGAGCAATCTGGGTTAAAGAAAAGCCAAATTGCAACAGCCGTTGGCGTTTCAAGGGCAACTATTTCTCAATATCTTTCGGGTAGGGCGCAACCTACGCTTGCGACTTTAGCAAAATTGTGCGTTGTTTTAGATTGCTCTGCAGACGATATTTTAAATATTAAATAAAATAAATTGTTTCTTTTTAAAAACAGTCCACTTTTCGTGGACTGTTTTTAATTGCCCCTTTTGCCTATTTATATCCATTTTTAATATTGCATTAGGGGTTTTTCCTAATGTTAATTATTTTATAGGGAAATTCCCTATAATAATTTATATGGATATATTTTGTGAAAGAATTAAGGAATTAAGAATTGAAAAGGGCTTATCACAAAAAGCGCTAGCAAACGCGCTCGGTACTACCAACAGCACCGTTTGCGACTGGGAACGGGGGCGTTCCGAGCCCGACCTTTTAACGTTAAAAAAGATTGCGCTTTTCTTTTCTGTAAGCGCCGATTATCTAATAGGCGTATCTGATATTTAACTTTACTAAAATAAAAACAGTCCACTTTTTGTGGACTGTTTTTTATTTTTCGTTTTAATTAATCTTTCGCAAAGAAAGTTGCAAACGCTGCTGCACCAGCAGAAAGAAGAGAGAATATAGCTGCAAGAATTGCGCCGATATTAAGGTGCATATTTTTGCCTGCCACTTCTTTCCAATCTTTAATAGCATCTGCATTTCCCTTAATTGCATCGGGAATATTTACTTCGAGATAAATTGCTTCCGTACAGAAACAAAGGATTGTTACAACAACAAGCAAAACGATAAGAACAATCTTAATAATTTTATCAAAAGGAATTTCAATAAAATTTGATAAAATGAAATAAGCGCCTGTAAGCAAAGCAACTATCAAGCCGATAAATACGATTGTTGCACCCTTTGCGTTTTTAGTTCCAAAATAAACATCCATTGCTTCAGCCGTGTAAGTCGTGTTACCATAAACCGACTTTAAAGGACTAACGAAAGCCATAATGAAAGCAAGAACAGCAAGCGCGCCAGCAATCAAGTAACAAAGTTTTTTAGAAAGTTTCATACCTACACTCCTTTTTGCAAGCCACCAAGCGAGATATGCGAGTTTGGAACAAACACGCATAAGAGCCATGGCTCTTGCTTAAATAAATTTTAGTACTTTTATTATATTATGCTTGTCGAATTTTGTCAATGCCTAAACGGAAAAACTTTTAAACTTTAACAAATTAAAATTTAGCCTAGTTCTAGTTCCGCCGGCTTTTGATTTAGGTCGTTAAGGTTTTTAAGTTCAAAGAACTTACCCTTTTTTTCCATAAGTTGATCGTAAGTGCCTATTTCTACGGCAACACCGTTTTCCATAACGACAATTCTATCTGCGTTTCTAATAGTAGAAAGCCTATGCGCAACAATAAAAGTAGTTCTTCCTGCGATAGACGCAGAAATCGCCTTTTGAACGTGATACTCTGATATATTATCTAGCGCGCTAGTCGCTTCGTCTAGAATTAAAATCTTGGGGTTACGAATAAGCGCTCTCGCAATGGTAATTCTCTGTTTTTGCCCGCCCGAAAGTTTATCGCCGTGCTCGCCTATCTGCGTGTCTAGCCCGTTAGGCAGTTCGGCTATAAGTTCGGAAAGGTTTGCCATTTGAACGGCTTTTTCCAACTGTTTTTCCGAATACTTATTAAGCCCGTAAGTGATATTTTCGCGAATAGTTCCGGGGAAAAGTATAGAGTTTTGCGGAACGACGGATATATGATGACGGTATTCAGAAAGGTTAAACTCTTTAACCGACTTGCCGTCAATTAAAAGGTCGCCGTCAGAAGGCATCATAAACCCGATAATCAAATTCATAAGCGTAGTTTTACCACTACCCGACGAGCCGACTACGGCTATGCACTCACCCTTTTCAACTTTAAGGTTAAAGTTCTTAACGACCATATCTTCGGAGTTAGGGTATCTGTAACTCAAATTCTTAAAATCTACCCTACCTTCAATATCCTTAACGTGCGATTTGCCCGTAACTATTTCCACGTCCTTAGCGTTCATAATTTCTGATATAGAAGAAAGGGCTTCTGCCCCGCTACCTATCTGCGGAACGCAATTTACAAGGGTGGAAACGTAACCGCTAATCTGGGTAAACATAGACTGATAAAGCACTATATCCCCAACCTTAATAATTCCATTTAGCGCAAGCGCCGAACAGAACACCAAGCAAACGGCGGAAAGCACGGTGTTTATCGTCCAAGAACTAGAGCCGAATTTTGCGTTGGTTTTATCCACTTCTATCCCAGAGTTAGCAAGGTTTTCAATAGACTTGTTTACCGACTGAATTTCCGACTGTTCAAGCCCGTGCGATTTGGTAACGGGTATCATTTCTAGCATGTTGGTAAGCCTTGCGCTCATATTCTCGTTCTTAATTCTGTAATCCCTAAAGCCTTGGCGAAGTTTCTTTCTAAAAGTCATAGAAAGAATAACGTTTACGGGAATAACCAAAAGGAAGAAAAGCGAAACCCAACCGTTCTTGCAAATGGATATAGTTGACGCAACTATAATACCTATTATATTTGGTATAAGAGTAAACATAAGAACGTGCATAAGTTGGTCGCAAGACTCGGTGTCTTTTAAGAATTTGGCTTGAATTTTACCCGTAAGCATATCTTTATGGTATGTAATAGATAAACTTTGCAGTTTTCTAACCACAGAACATTTAACGCCCGCGCTTATGCGCCTACTCATACGGCTTACTATTCGCCACCGCCAAATGGTTGACGGAATATTTTGCAAAATAAAAAACGCCAGAATACCCGCGTTAATCGCGAGTTCTATCCAGACGTCTTTGGTTACCCCGCTAGCGCTTGCTAACGCTTCGGTAACTATATTTATAATGTTAGCGGTAATTAACGGCAACAACCAAGTGGGCGCTGCTTGCAAAAAGTAAACCAAGGTCGAGCCGATTAGCGCGCCTTTATTACTTTTAATCAAAGCCTTTAACACTCCGCTTTTTTTGCGTTTGGGCTTACTTGGGTTTTCTTCAAAAAGGTAGTCGTAATCGGGAATTTTTCCGAGCGACTGTTTGGTAGTTCTGCGCCTGTCTTCAAATTCTCCTTTCATATAGAAAATTCTCCGTAAAAATTTCAAGGCTCTAACCTTATTTCAAGGTTAAAGCCTTATTTTCGCGTACAATATAACACATTGAATTTGCTTTGTCAATACCTTTTTAAAAATTATTTTTTAAAAAATTATAAAAGGCGTCTATACCTTCTTTAACGTCTGAATAGGTTTCTTCAAAGTTACCCGTCCAGTAAGGGTCGGAAACTTCACGGGGGTTTTTAGTGTAATCCATAAGGCAAAAAACCTTGTTTTCCTTATCCCCGAAGAATATGCGTTGCATATTCCGCCTGTTGCGCTCGTCCATACCGATAAAATAGTCGTATTTATCGTAATCGCTAGCCTTTAACACGGTGGCGCGTTTTTTAGAGCAGTCTATATTTAGCCTATCTAAAATTCTTCTCGTACCGTAATGCACGGGGCTACCGTATTCTTCAGAACTAGTGCCCGCAGACTCTATTATAAACTCTTGCGACTCGCCTAGTTTACTAACCTTATCTTTCATTAAAAACTCTGCCATCGTAGAACGGCAAATATTGCCGTGGCAAACGAACATTATTCTTATCATAACTTATCTTCCATAGTAGTTTTTAAGGGTTTCATACCGAGTTTTTCATAAAACCTTACGGCCGACTCGTTCAAGTGCCACACGTTAAGCGTTAAGTGATAACACCCTTGTTTTTTGGCTTGTTCCCTTACGAACGCATACATCTTCTGCCCGTAACCCTTTCCACGATAATTCTCGTCAACGCAAAGGTCGTCTATATATAAGGTTTTAAGCGGTCTAAGATTTTGCGTGCCTTTACTCTCGTTAATTTCGCAAAAGGCGTAAGCCATAACCACCCCACCTATTTCCCCAACGAATATAGGCGAATTAGGGCAAGAAATAATCTTTCTAACCTGTTCGTCGTTATACTTTCTCGTGCCGTGAATAAACACGTCCGGTCGCCCGTTGGCGTGCAAGTTTTGCACGGTATAAAGCATATCTTGTAATCTTTTTACGTCACCGTCGTTAGCAAGTCTTATCTGCATTTTATCACCTTAAAAATTAAACTCGGGCGCTACCACCTTGCAAATTGCCATGGCAAACTTCATTGCCGATTTAGGCCCGTTTGCAGTTATCAAATTCCCGTCCACTTCTACGTCGCTCCCCGTATAACTTTCACCCATTGCCGAAATAAAATCGGGCGCAGGGAAACAAGTGGCTTTTTTATCTTTCAAAAATCCGTTACTTGCAAGCACTACCGCAGGCGACGCGCATATCGCCGAAACAAGTTTGCCTTGCGCCATAAACTTTTCTATGCAAGATATTACCTTTTTATTGCTAGCAATATTAGTTGCGCCAGGCATTCCCCCAGGTATAACTATTCCGTCGTAATCTAAAAGGTCGGTTTCTTCTATTGTTCTGTCTGCTTTAACGGTTACCGAGTGCGACCCCGTGGGATATTCCCCACAAACCGAAACGGCATCTACCTTAACCCCAGCCCTACGCAAAAGGTCAACGGGTGTAAGCGCTTCTATTTCTTCCATACCGTTAGCAAAAATCACGGCTATCCTTTTCATATTTTTCTCCTTATACGGTTTTATTTAATATCTTTTTTCTCATTTTTTCTCTTTTTTTTATTTTCCGAAAAATTTTATCATAATGCACTCTTAAAAACTTTAATTAGGTCTTTGTATTTGCTTTTCGTCTAGATATTTATCTATTAATTCTACAACTTCTTTACCAGCTACATACATTTTTCTGCTATTTTTTAATATAGAATTATTACTATCTAGTTTTACAATAATAGTTGGTGCAATCATCAAACTAAATTCATCATAACAAAATTTTAAAGCATAATAACCTTCACTAGAATGTGGCTGAGATCTTAAAAATTCTATTTTTGTTATCTCTTCTAGAATTTTTTGCTCTTCATCTTTTGTAAAGGTATATATGACGTCATGCACCCACCCAAAATCACTATCTATGATATATATTATTTCAACTCTTTGTAAACCCTGCTCCAATTCTTTTCTTGTAAATTCTTTTTTTTCTAAAACTAATTTCGAAACAAACCAAAAAACAATAGCTCCTAAATATATAATTATTGCTAGTACTATTGCAAAAATATTTTTTCTTGTCATATTTATCACCTTTTACCAAAATATAAAGTTATTAATATTCCAAAAATTATAATAATTGTTTCTGTTAACACCACCTAACCAATCAGCCGTCCTTTCCCATATTTTTGAGTAATACATTTTATCACGTAACTCTTCTTCATAATTTAAATAATCCCCTATGTGATAATTTATTACAGATGGTATTACAACACAAGGCCAATAAAATATTCCCAATATCATTTCTTGAATATTATGTCCATACTCGTGTTGTATATCTATTCCTTTAGTAGGCCTGTTAGAATTTTTCCATATAGTTCCAAATGCAGCGCACGTGCCTATAAGATTTTGTGATATAACGGCACTCCCTTTATAAAAAGATATTTTTGTTGCTTGCGCCGCTAAATCTGCATTTGTATTAAATGGATTCCAACCGATAGCATTCATATCCGCTCTAACGTCTGCATCCCATATTGACATTATTAAAGCGGCTATATAGGCTATAAAGAACGCTTCCCCACTCTCGTCTGTGCACATAATAGGATTATTACCACAGTATGAATACATATTAAGTTGACCGACTACCGTAGATAATTGTGCAATTAGTTCGTAGTTATCTGCATTTATAAATCTGCAAATAGTAG
>JAFTIK010000044.1 GCA_017456945.1 Clostridia bacterium | reverse complement strand
TATGGAACTGCATTTGCATATACATATTTTCAAAGTAAACGGCTGCCACTCTCCAGTAAATCTTTTGATATTCTTCTTCGCTTTCTGCTTGAGATTTCAAATCTTCAAAAATCTTTTCAAATATCAAGCGTTGACTTTCTACGTATTGATACGGCCAGTATTTCGGGTCGTCGGTAACAACCAACAACAAGTGCCCCGTCATATTATCCACCGTACGCAACTTTTCATTATGCGTAGTCATAAGGTTGTACGATTCCAACACCCCGTTCGCCGCCTTGCCGTAATAAACTTTAATAAATTCTTCGGCTAGCGCTTGCTAACTATATTGCGTGTTCCACATAAGTTTAGATTCAACGTAAAGGCGCATTTCTTTCATTTGTAAAATACTATCCGTAAGCGGACCTTGGTCGTACATAGTGGTTGCGCCCGCTTTGTAATACATGCGGAAATCTTCTGCCGTGATATCCCAGTTTTTATTACTAATAAAGTATCTGTAAAAGTTAGTGTTGTATTTCCAAACTGCAAGATTATTAGTTAACGAACACCAACCCTTGAAATATTCGTAATGCTTGGTGTTCTTTCCGTGATCTAAGGTTTCCAACCCGTCGGCATCAAGCGGGGTAAACTGAACGTAAACGTTTTTGTCTGGAACTACCAACTCGCTATCAGGAACGTATTCCCCGTTAACTAGATTTACAGGTGGTTCAATGGTTGCGTAGTAAGCAAACATTCTAAATATCAACTTTCTAGTCGGGTCAAGTTTTTTCATGTTTTCGGTAACGCCACGCGCTACTTGGTTGGTATAATAAACGTTTATACCCGCGTAGTTTGTGTCGTTATCACTCATAAACTTCGTACAAGTTTCGCACTTGCATTTATAAAGGTTATCCATTATGCCAAGGTGAACCATAGTTGCCGTGGTATAAGTTAAAAACTGAGCGGTTAAAACTTCGATAGATTTTTCTATAACTTTTGGGTTAGATAGACAAAGTTGACCGTATCTCCAAAATTTACTATGAATATCCGCAGAATACGGAACTTTCTTTCCCCCTTCGGTGTACCAGTACCACTCGGGGTGGTCTTGATAATAAATTTCAGGTGGCAAAACTTCAAAATGGCTATGCGCGTAATAAGGTATTGCCGTTCCGTCGTCCTTTGCGTTGGCGTTAAGCCTTAACAAATCTCTATAAGCCTTGTTAAAGTAAACTGTGTCGTAACCGATTATTCTCGTATCAAAGTCGGGTATTTCAGTAACGTCAAAATTAACCATTTTAATGCTAGAACGCTCTTCGTAAATAATTTCGGTATCCGTATAAGCCTTCCAACCGATAGTGTGGAATAAGAATTCTTGCGCGCCGTAATAAGTTCCCTTTCTCATCCAGTGGCGAGAGCCCGAAATATAAATTATATCCCCTTTGGTAACTATTCTAAATCCCGCCGAACCAAATCGGCTTTCGGGAACGGCTATTCCACTTCTTCTCATAAGAGTAGTGTCGCCGAGCGAAATATATTTACCGTTCGCATCATACACCGTGTCGTCGGTTACGGTAATCATATTTACACCACACGCTTTATAAAGGTATTCGGTAATCAAACTTGACGCTTGCTTTTCGTAGTTGCTAGCATCTTTAGGAATTACCAAAATATAATCGCTTTGACCGTTATAAACGATATACTCGTCACGAATTTGATTTTTAGCGTAATGGTTAGCGTTCGTGGGGTTTAACCCACCTACGGCGTTAGAGCCACCGCTTCCGTTTGAGTCTTTACTACTATCCTTACAAGCCGTTGCGCTTAATAGAAATACGGTAGCCAAGGTCAAACATAAAATTTTAATAAATTTCTTCATATATCCCCCTTTAAGCCACCACGTTAACCGTGTACTCTAAAATAGTGTAATTTCCGTAAACGTCAAGCGCAAAAAATCTAATTGCGTATTCGCCGACTTCGGTAGCAACGAACGAACTTGCCGTTAAATATTGATGTCTGTCGTCAGGAGCGCGATATATTACGTAATGAACGTTCTCTTCGTTGTTGCTCATAAAAGTTACCGAATAAGACGGAATTTTTATCTTCGAGCCAACTTTTACGCTCGTTGGTAGTTTGGATTTAAGTTTTATAACGGGCTTTTGGCGTTTCATAACGTTAAAGGTAAAAGTCTGCTCGTTTTCGCTACCATTCCTTTCGTCCTTTACCGTATAGATGACCTTGTAATCGCCCATCTTTTCGGCGTTAATTTGGTACTCTTTGCTTGCATCTACGCCCGAAAGCAACAATCCGTTAACGTCTTTAACAGGTTCTTCGTCTTCACCGTTTACGTAAACTACCTTTACTTTCAAACTGCCGTAATCAACGTTACTTAACACGTCGAAAGCGTTAGCCGAATAAATCGTTATAATTTCACCACTTTCGTACGAATAACTGTATTCGCCGTTCAAACTTATTTCGGGAACAACCGTATCGCCCGTTACGCCAGAGTTAAACGTTTGACCGTTTATAGAAGTAATTTCCACGCCTGCGGGTTTAGTTTGGTCATACTTTTCAATTTCAAGGTTAACTAAAACCTTACCTTCAAACCCGTTGAACACACTACCGTCTTGGTAATAAAGCACGTTGTCGATTTTACTTTCGATAATTCCATCCCACACGGCTTTTGAGCCGTTTTTAAGGATTACGGAAAAACTAATTTCTTCTGCGTTGGTAAGAGAGCCTTTGAAATTACCCTGCGCTACTCTATCGCCTATATACATAAGGGTTTTTTCGCCGTCGTTAAGCCACGTAATTTTCAACACTTTACTACAATCGCTTTGTAAGGTAAAGTAAAGACTTATTGCCTTTACGTTTAAGTCACCCGTTTCGTTATCCAAAAGTTTAAAGTCAACTTGAAGATTTTCGGGATTTAGCGGATTTATAAACCCTACCGAGCCCTTAGTATCTGCGCCGTTCAAAAGCACTTTAAACGAGCCTTCGTATTTTTCCGTTAAACTTTCGTCCACCTTGAAAAATCTATTTAGCATAAACGCCGTATAGTTAAGCGGTCTGCCCGCAACCATTCTTTGCGCTTTCTTGTATAGATTTCTTACGGGAATATTATAGGTTAAGGGCGTTTCCTGCCCGTCTTCCGTTTTATAGTTGATTACCTTGTTCCCGTACCTATATTCCAAAGTAATATATTGAACGACTTCTTGTTCGTTAAGTTCTTCTGTTTTACTTACGCTCGGCGTATAGGTGTTACCGTTATATTTCTGCCCGTTAACGTAAACGTCTGCTTTTACGGGATTAAAGTCGTTACCCGTATAATCCACCACGTAAACGGGGTGTAATTGATAGGTGTTTCCTTCTGCAAAACCGTAGTAAACAGGTAAACCTGAAACGAGAACGGGGTCTGGGTCTAACGCTACGTTTATCGTGTAGTTAAAGTATTCGTTTACCCTGCCTACGCTATCCGTAACCGTATATATAACTTGGTAATCCCCCGCCACTTGTGGAACGAAAGCGTTATCTTTGGTTTGAATTTTTTCGTCGTTAAGCCAAACTGATACTTCCGTTTCATACTTTCCTAATTGATTTTGTACGTTAAGATTTTTTCCGTCGTATAAACGTATGGGTTGCCCCGTTTTACCCGAAAGATATTCGTTTGGAACGCTTGCATCAACCGTCATATCTTGATAACTTTCGTAAACGTAAACTTCTACTTGGTTTTCCCCAACGTTGCCGAATTTATCTTTAGCGTAATACTTAATAAGATATTCGCCGTCGTAAGGCGTTTCAAACTCGCCGTTTGTTACGTTAAGGTCGTAAAGATTTCCGCCCTTATTATAAAAGGCTTGGCTATAAACCTTTTCAATCTCTTTTCCATCAGAATCGTAAGCAACAGCGTTCGGAATAGTAATTTTTTGTCCTTTAAGCCCTACTAACGATTTCTCGCCGTCAATAGCGATTTGCGGATTAACGAAAGTTCTGTTTTCGCTATCAAAACGATTTCCGTCAACCGAATAAATCACACAACTTGCTTGGCTAGTTATAGTTCCAAATAAAATCGATAAGTAAACTTTATCCGAAGTAAAGCCTTTCCAAGCGTCCCCTTTAGAAAGATTAGGATTATCAAAGTCTGCGATTATACAACAAATATTTCCGCTATGCTTAACGTCGTAACCGGCATAACAAAGCACTTGCTTTTGTTCGTTATCGTAGTAAAGGTCAATTTTACTATCTTTAGCCATATACGAACTGTTCGGCGTACCCTTAAACGAGTGGTGGGTAACCGTGCCGTTTTCCGTCATTAATTTTCCTTCTGCATAATGCCCTTTAGAAGTATTCGAGTTCCAACCAACGTAAGTTTGATTGCCTGCCTTTGCCCTTAAATACGACCAACCGCCTTCGTTTGCGCTATCTACCAAAACGCTAACCGTATTAGTCGGGTCTTCAGCGTCTGTTAAAATAACCGTTACGAAACGCATAGGTTGTGAGTTATAAGACTTAGGCTCCATAGAAAATGAAACTATCGGCGTTGCAGTTTCTTTAATGTAAATTTTATCTTCGCCGTGAACTACGTCGCCCGTGTTGTTCGGTTTAGTTTGATCTACGTATTTCGTTACGTCAATCGGCTGTTCGTACTTAATTTCCGTGGCGTTAGATTTCATAGTTACCTTAACCCCGTCAACACCCGTAAACAAGTTCGTGCCGTACTCTAGCGTAACCCCGTCAGACATAGTAGAAAACAAATCGCTAACCTTATCATAAACCTTAAATTCAAACTCTTTAGCAAGGCGTTCGCCTGTAAGAGCGGTTACCTTTGCTACGTAAGAACCCGTTTTAGTAAGGGTAAATTGTTTGTTGTCGTAAGTTATTCCGTCTGGATAGGTTATTGTAAGCGAATATTCCGTTTCTTGCCCGTTTATAAACAAAGTTTGGTTGGAAAGATTAATGAAATCGTTGAGTTTATAAGTATCTTTAAATTCGTAAGAAAACTCAATTTCATCAAGTTTGCTCGTAGCCGTAGTTTGCAAAGAGTAAACGTCATTCCCTATCAAATAATCAAAACGGTAAACGCCGTTGTAAGAAATGGTATAATCAAAACCACTTTGCACCCCGTTATAACGACTTTGCAAAATATTGTTTCTGTAAACCTTTACGTTTGCCACAGTTGAGCCGTAATACAATAGCCCCTTTGAAAGGGTCATTTTAGGAACGTGAACGGTTTTCCCCGTCTTAATTATTTCGGGTAGTTCGCCTAAAATTTCAAATTCGTATTCGGGGTACTCGTCGTAAATTTCTATCTCATAGCATTTCGAGCCAACCGTACCGAACGAGTTAGTTGCAGAATAAGTTATAGTATAAGTTCCGCTTTGGTCGGGTGTAAACGCCCCTTTTTTAATAGTTACTTGATTACCTTGCGGATCTATTACCGAAGTGTCAACCGAACTTAAAGGTCCGTCCCACAAATCGTAAGCGTACGGCTTTGGTAGTGAATACTCGGTATCTACCACGCCGTTTAACTTAAAGTCTGCAAATACTACGGGGTTGGTTTGCCCGTTTAGTATAATTTTATCGGTAGCGCTTCCGTTAACCGAATATAATACTATACCTGCCGTTTCACCAACGAATTCAGAAATACAAACGGATACTTGATATCTGGTAAACACGGGTAGGGTAAAACCCACCGTTCTACCGTCCGCTTGATTAGTCAAGAAACTCCAAACGAGAATTTCTTCTTCACCCGTTCCGAGATAAACGCCCATTTCTTCCGGCTTAAATACTACTGGAACGACGGTAGATGAATACTGGGTATAAACGGCTTTAGCGTTAGCCAAAGTAGTTACCCCACGAAGACTGTTGCTTAAATAACAAAGCCCTACTTCTTCCCCCTGATATCTTACGCTTACGTTAACTTGGCTACCGTATCTTATAACGATATCAAAAGCCTTTTCGCTATTAACGTCCGCAACGTTATATACTAACGTTTGAACTGTTGGATTACCTTCTTTAATAATAGGCGAAGTTGTAAGTTGAAACTCGCCTGATATTTGATTTCTAAACTGAATACTTTCGCCACGTATAGACGAAGAAATAAGTAGCCCAGCATCAGAAGTTTCGCCTTCTTCATCAACGTAAGCCGTTTGAAGACTTAAGTTAGAAGGCATAAAGAGTTCGGTAACGGCGCGTGGCGCAGGGTCTGCAGAAACCCTTTGGCTAGCAACGAGCGCTACGCCAAAACAAAGAAGAGCCAAAACCGCTAAGCATACCGAAAATATTTTTTTCTTAAAAGTTTTCATTAACCTTTAACACCCCCTGCAGTCATATCGCCTAGCAAGTATTTTCTCATAATCATAAACAAGGCGAAAATAGGAACTAAAATTACGAACGTGCCTGCAACCTTAAAGGAAATAAAGTCGTCGTAACTATTTGTTGCTTGAATAAACGAGAACAAACCGTAGGCAGCCGTAGGATTATTAGGATTATAAACGAGCGCAGTTTGATAGTCGTTCCAGTAAGTAATAAACGAAGAAACGAACTGAACGAGAATTATAACCCTAGCAAGTGGAAACATTACCTTAAGCATTACTTGCCAGTGGCTTGCCCCGTCGATAACGGCGGCTTCGCTATATTCTTTGGATATACCGTGGAAGGTTGCAAAATAGAACAAATACCCACCGCCGATAAAAGAAGATTTCTGAATAAACAGACCCCACCACGTGTTCATTAGATTAAGTTTATTCATCATCATAATCATTGCCGGCATAGAACCGTAAACTTGGAACACCATGGTGAAATAAATTATGAACATAATAACCTTGTTAAACCATACCTTATATTTTGCGGTTAAATAAGCTACCACGCTAGGTACTAAAGTATGAACGGCTGCGCAACCTACTGCGTATATAACCGAGTTAGCAAGCATTTCGGGGAAGAACGCATCCCTGCCGTTTGCAGGCGCTTTAATATCGGTAAAAGCAGAAACGTAGTTTGCTAAAGTCATATTACTAAATCTGGTAGGAATACTTGCTTCTACCGAGCCCGACATAAGAAAATCTTCGTAAGACTGTAAAGATTTCAAAAAGCCCCAACCGATAACGGCAAGTAACGCGAAAACGCAAATCCAAATGAGAACGCCTACCACCGTAAAGAACACCCCTGCTTTAGGCTTGGTAGCCGCAGTTTTCTTTTCTTTATATTTCACGATCGTTTACCCCCCCATTAATAGCGTTCAAATTTCTTTGCGATACGGCGCAATACTATAACTACGGGCGTAACTACAGCCGTACAAATAATACCTATCGACGCCGCTTCTGTGTACCCTAGCCTTGACGAGCCCGCTTCGGTTGACCTTACGAAGATAAGGAAACCTACCGTGACCGCCCTGGTAGTGTTAGTGTTATGGTAAACGTGCAAGTTGAGTTGGTTAGAGAATATTCCCGAAACACCGCTTATCAAATAAACGAGCACGGTCGGGAAAATTATCGGCAAAGTAATATACCAAAATTCTTGAAGGATATTACAACCGTCTATTCTTGCCGCTTCTTCAACAGGCGTGGAAACGGAAGACATTGCGCCAAGGTACATTAAAACGTTAGTAAACCCAAAGATGCCCGTATATAACCACGCCATAAAAAACGCAGAATCCGTGTCCGACATAAGAATAGGAATGTTAACGCCCATTGCTTCGCCTATCGCAGGGACAACGCTGTTAACGAACCAAGCGTAAAGAAAAGCAAGTACCATGGTTGACAAAACGTGTGGTAAGAAAAGCATTACCTTGAAAAAGCCTGAGAAAGGCAATTTTTTATGTATATAATACGGAAAAAGTATGCGAAGCGGGGTTAAAAGCAAGGTGTAAAGATATGCTTTTAACGAAGATATAACCACCTTAGCCATAATACCGCCGTCGGCAATATTTTGAAGGTGCGAACTAATATTCTTAAACCCTACCCAGTAATACGAGTTCTTAGTGGAATCCCATTTTTGAAAAGCCAACAAAAAACTGTTTGCACTAACCATTATGTAAAATATAACGAACTGCAATAAGGGCAAAGCCATAAGTGAAAAATAAAAGATAAGTTCAGATCTTCTTTGCGCCGACTTTGATGCAATTTTTTTCTTTTTTCCGAATTTTGCGTATATAGGTTGCGTTAGATTATAGAAGAAATCGGAAACGGCGCGCTTTGCCCTACCGAACCAGTTTTCGTCTAATACCGTCTTGTTTTTTCTCATGTTTACTCCCTTGTAAATTGTGTTATAACACGTTCAGCGCACAAGCATAACCTTGCCTACTCGCCGATTAAGTAATAGTTAATTAAGTAAATTTTAAATTATAAACCCTGCAATTTGGTTACCCAAACGTAATCTTTATGATATTCGTACAAGCCCTTGAAGTATTTGCTAGCCGTTAAACCCGACTCCTTTAATATTCTGTGGTCGGAGATAGGCGCTTTAACTTCGTTCTTGCTTAAACCGCCAAGAGCAACTTCTGCGTGCCAGTTCCAACCAGAAGAGTTGTTTGACAAGTAACCGTAGTTTACTAACACGAATTCGTTGTTGGTATAAGGATAAATAACTTCGGTTTGATTATAGTATTCAATTAACGAGTTGCCGTACTTAGACATTTTAGGTTTGGTTTCTTCGTCGATTTCATAGTTGTAAGCGCGGAACATATTAGTCTTTTCCGAGAACAAGTTAAGCAATTTATCGCTACTTGCAAACGAAACGAAGGCTTCTGCAATTCTGTTTTCTACGCTACCGTCTTGATATCTGCCGTTTACTACACAGAAAGAGTCGTTTTGCGCAATTACCAAATTCTTTTCTTCGTTTACAGTTCTCTCAGCGTAGCGTTCGATAGTGGCGTTCATTGCAGGCATCATTGCAACGTCCCTTTCCATCTTGGAATACTTAGCGTTCTTTTTGCCCATAACCTTAAAGGTATAATCACTTTCCTGTTGCCACCAAGCGCCGTCAATAAGCATTGCGATACGCTTTGACGTGTTAACGCTAGTAAGGAATTTAGATTGCGCGGACGTGTGTGATACTGACGTATTATCAACGTCTTTATGGAACCAGTTGCTCTTTGCAAGTTTTTCAGCAAACTGCAAAGCGTAATATTTACCAACCATTTTTTGCGCTTCGTAACCGTTGGCCTTGCCGTCGTTTGCAAAAGTAAACGACTCGGTTAGAATTTCGCCGTCTTGATACTGAAGGTTACCGTTGGAATCCACGTCGGCTATATCGATAGTGCCACGGAGAGAATAATACGCTCTCATATTTTCCTTACCTTCGTAGTTCCACCAAGCGCTAGTAATGGGAGCGTCGGCATACCCAGGGAATTTACCCGTAAATATCATAGGCGTTTGACCGCTAGAAGCAATCTTTCTCATTACGATATAAAACTCGTCGAAAGTTGCGGGCAACCCGTCGTCGTAAGTACCGTACTTACCGTCAGGACCTGCAGAGAGACTTGTCCAGTCTTCCCCTTCGGGCGTACCGATCCGGTGTTCGGGAATACCTTCTGCGTTACCGAATTGCAAATATTCGATTTCGGTATTACCACTTTCTATGGCTTGAATATCTGCGTAATAATCTTGTATAGCCTTATCTACGTCGCCGTTATTTGCAAGCGCAGTTGCAACCCTATCACTAGGCGCAACTACTAGATAGTAGCACTTTTGATCCCACAATTCTCTATCGAAAATTAAGCCCTTCATTGCAAGATAATAAGGGAAAGCGTAATACTTTTCCCCCGTAGTGGTATCTCTATCAAGATATTCCAAAAACTCGGGGTTGATTTTTTGTTCAATGGTCTTACCACCATCTTCGTAAACGTAAGACTGCGTACCAGCTTCAGCGTTTACGTTTGCCCCAACGATTGCGGGTTTATTCATAATATCGCTAACGTCGTGTAAAAGACCTGCTTTTGCCATTGCAACGTAGTCGATACCTTCCGTAAAGAATACCGATTCTTTTAAGCCTGCAATCTTTTCTTGAAGTAAACTTGCGTTAGTGTTTCTGTTATGGTTATAAATAACTTGAACGCCTTTCTTACCTTCTTCAAAAGAATATTCAGCAAAAGCCTTTTCAAACTCCGTGCCAATTGCCGTTATCCAAGTACGGCCGATACCAGCGTCGTAGTTGCTTACGTAAAGCTGAGTTTTGTTCTTGTCGATTTTAATGCCACCGCCACCACAACCGACAAAAGCGCCGAGCATGCAGATAAGCGATAAAGCGACTGCCAAAAGTTTCGTTAGTTTTTTCATAAAAACCTCCTTATTCACCGTTGTTTTTCTTTCTTTTCACGCGAACGCGCAAGGCGCACGAGAGAAAATTTTTGCCATTTTGCATTTTAGCATTAAAATTATATCACGAGAGCATATAGTATGTTAATACACTTATTTGACTCATATATGGAAAAATCTGACTTTTTTTCCAAAATTTTTCTTTATTATTGAAATTTAGTATGATATAATATATAATGTTTATAAATAAAACCCCGCAAAAAACGGGGTACAACGTGGTATTTATATGGATAAAAATATAATAAACCTTAATTACTTTCATTACGACATAGGCGCTGCCGGCTTTAAACGTTTAGGCAACCCCAAAACCCACCCCGAAGTGGATTTTTCTTGGCACGCATCTGAAACTAACCGTTTTATTCACTGGAATTACAGCCGTGTTTGGTACGTTGCAAAGGGATACGGCACGGTGGAAACAACGGCTGGTAAATTTGAACTTACCGAAGGTAACGCCTATTTTATTCCCCAAAATTCTTTGATTACCGCAAACTGCCCCGATTATATGGAACAGTATTTTATTGATTTTTTATGTTTATCAGACTTTATACCCTTGGAAAATATGTTTTCTTTCAAAACTGTTTCCCAAGATAGCGCTATCGTTTTAGAACTTTTAAAATCTATTATTCGGGATAAAAAATGGACGACTGACTTGCAGAAATTCCGCTCGCATTGTTCAATAAACTCGCTTATTTCTCACTTCGTTACGGGGTATAAAGTCAACTTGGAAAAATTTACACCTTTCTTTCAAGTAATAAAAGATATTAACGACAACTACAAAAAGCCCATTTCTATACAGAAACTATCAGATTCTATCGGTTACAACTCGGAATATTTTTCCCGTTCGTTTAAATCTACTTTTGGCGTTTCGCCACAAACGTATTTAATTAACAAACGGCTTTCCGTAGCAAAGCACCTACTATTAACTACCGATTTACCTATCGCCACCGTTGCTACCGAATGTGGTTACCCCGACCCGTTGTACTTTACAAAAGCGTTTACCAAACTCGTAGGCTGTTCGCCAAAGGCGTTTAGAATTATAACGGGTAGAAACGTAGAATAAGTAAAATAAAAACACGCCCCAACTAAACGTTGAGGCGTGTTAATTTTTAATCTTCAATTTTTTTTCGTTTAATAAGTATAGTCTTTATTCTTACTATTAAAGGATAAAGCAAGAAAATAAGCAAATAGTTTACTACGCTATTCCATATTTGACCTTGAACGAAAAGCCTTGTATTAAGGTAAATTAGATAGGGCGTTCTTTTCATATTGTAAAGTATCCAAAAGAACGTAGTGTTTATACCGACCGTACAAACGCCGAAAGTAAACACGCTAACCAAAAAGAGTTTTACGTATATCCCACCCTTAAATTTAAGTGGCAAAGCGTTTACTATTAAACCGGATATAAGAGCCACAAGCCCCATTGAAACGCCTATCCAAGGGTAATAAACGAACCCACCCGAGTTATACAAAAACCCAACCAAGTCGCCTAAAAAACCTGCTACGAAACCAAATAACGGACCTATGATTATCCCCGTCATTGCAGAAAAGAAAATGGTAAGCGAAAACTGTGTGTCTGCAAGTTTAAACTCGAAGAACATATTGCAAATAACGGTTAGCGCGGTCATAATAGCAACGTAAGCAATGCGTTGGGTTTTAGTAGCGTCTTCCATCAGTTCGGATATGAATATCCTTTTTAACGCTTTAATCATAAAAAAAAATCTCCCAAAAAAGTTTTTTAGAGAGACCGATAAAATTGACGCGTAAAAATACGCTGAAAATAATAGCGGACGCGTAAAGACACCGCAGACTTAAAGCCTTTCGTTTGCAAACGACATCCCATTTTGCAACACTTTACGCGTCTTTACTACTCTATGGTTATATAATAACACACGGGTAAATTTATTGTCAAGCGCGTAAAGTATATATTTTTTCTTTTTGGTTATAATTGCTTATTATGGCAGTTACCTTTATTAGAACGGTTATCGTATTTATAACTTTGGTCGTAATTATGCGCCTTATGGGAAAGCGCCAAATCGGCGAAATGCAACCTTATGAATTTATAGTAACCCTTATTATAGCCGACCTAGCGTGTATACCTATGACAGACGTTTCTATACCCCTTATCTACGGCGTAGTAGCCATTTTGGGGTTGTTTTTGCTACACCAAGTTTTTGCAATTTTAGAACAGAGCGGTTCTTTTTGCAAACGGGTAATTTCTGGAAAGCCAAGCCTTGTAATAAACAAAGACGGGGTGGATAGCCTAGAACTTAAACGCAACAACCTAGGCGTAGAAGATTTAATAGAATCGTTACGCACACAAGGCTACTTTTCGCTTGACGACGTAGATTACGCCGTTTTCGAGTCTAACGGAAAACTTTCTACAATGCAAAATCCAAATAAGCAAAACGATCAAAAAAACACGCCGTCAATCCCCCTATTATTAGTTAGCGACGGACGGGTTAACTTAAAGAACACGGGGCTTATAAAGTTGCAGAAAGCCGACGTGGACGCATTTTTAAAAGAAAACGGCACAACGCTTAAAAAAGTAGAAGTTTTAACCGTAGATGGAAACGGGCGAAGTTATTTGAAAGAAAAAAATCGTAAATATCAAATACTTGACTTTGCTTTAAAGGAGAACGTTCAATGGTAAAAACGGTGGTTTCTGCAATATGCGTTGCGATAATAATTTTATTCGGCTCTATATTTGAAATGAATTTTATACACAAACAGTTCGGCGAGTTTCATCAAGTAGTGGAAATACTTTACGAAAAGGTAGACGACCACGTTGCCGTGGAAGAAGACGTTTACGCCGTGCAAAAAAACTGGCTAAACAAAAAGGCGTATTTGCACGCCTTTATCCCCCACAACGAAATAAAAGAAGTGGATTTATGGCTTTCAGAAACGGTTACTTTAGTTAGGGACGAAAAGTGGGAAGACGCTATTTCCAAACTAGAAGTTCTAAAAGAACTTGCAGAGCAAATACCAAAAACCTTTTCGCTTACCCTTGCAAACGTATTTTAATTTACCATTTCGGTTTGAATTTTTAACCAAAAGGCTAACGCTAGGCTAGATTTCTTTTTTACGGTTGACAATATTCAAGGTCGGTGCTAAAATGTAAACATAAAAAGTTTACGGAGAACTATTATGAAAGGTTTCAAAAACGCTAGAGTTTATCTTTACGGCAAAGGTATAGTTACCACTAACGTCGGTTTTGAAAACGGAGTTATCAAATATATCGGCGACGACTCTTCTAAAATAACCGAACCTTTACCTTTTGGGGAAAACCAACTAGTAGTTTCTGGTTTTATAGACCAACATATTCACGGCGCGGGTGGGGCTGACGCTATGGACGGAAACGTTCAAGCCCTTTCTACCATTGCTAACGCTGTTGCTAGCGAAGGCACTACGGCTTTTCTTGCTACAACTATGACGCAAGCCCCCGAAAATATTCTTAAGGCTTGCTCTGCAGTTAAAGATTATATGCTCTCTTGCCCAACCGACGGGGCGGAAATACTAGGTATTCACCTTGAAGGCCCGTTCATTTCGCTTAAACACGTGGGCGCGCAACCCGTTTCTTACGTCGTAAAGCCAGACTGTAAGGTGTTCGACGAATATCATAACGCTAGTGGAAACGCCATAAAAATAGTTAGCCTTGCGCCAGAAGAAGACCAAGATTTCGCGCTTATTTCCCACCTAAAAGACTTGGGAGTAGTTGCTAGTTCGGGGCACACCGACGCTGGTTACGCCGTTATGGAAAGCGCTTCTAAAGCAGGTCTTTCAAACGTTACCCACACCTACAACGCGCAAAAGGGCGTTCATCACAGAGAAGTTGGCACGGTAGGTAGCGCAATGTTGCTTGACGAGCTTAATTGCGAAGCGATATGCGACCTTATTCACCTTTCCGTTCCCGCAATTAAACTTCTTATAAAGAACAAACCGCACGACAAACTAACCCTTATTACCGACTCTATGCGCGCAAAACATTTAGCCGACGGCATAAGCGAACTTGGCGGGCAAAAAGTTATCGTTAAAAACGGCGAAGCAAGATTAGAGAACGGCGCGCTCGCTGGTAGCATATTAAAGATGAACGACGCAATTAAAAATCTCGTTCTAAAATGCGATATCCCCCTTACCGACGCAATTGATTTTGCAACCGTAAACCCTGCTAAAAACCTAGGCGTATTTAGCGAACGCGGTAGCGTAGAAGTTGGCAAAAAAGCCGATTTCGCCGTGCTAGACGGTGAATTCAACGTGCGTTTAACCGTACGTAACGGGAACGTAATTTATAAAAATTAATTTTTGTATAAAATTAAGGCAGACCGTTCGGTCTGCCTTTTTTAGTTGTTTTTACAAAACTTATTTATTCTTTCAATGGCTTGTATAATTTTGGTTTCTTCAGTTGAATAACTTACGCGAATACACCCTTCGCCACACTCGCCGAAAGCGTTACCCGACACGCAAACCACTTTGGCTTGCTCTAAAAGCCTATCGCAGAAAGTTTGGCTATTCATACCCGTACCCGTAATATTTGGAAAAAGATAAAAAGCGCCTTTGGGGTTGTTTGGCACTACCCCTTTAATAGAACTAAAACCTTCTAAAGCAATCTTTCTTCTTCTTTCAAAAGACGCCCTAATTTCTTCAGCGAATTCGGGGTGCTCTAACGCGAACGCCGCGCCTAATTGCGCAGGGGTATTTATACAAGAGTTGTAATACTCTTGAACTTTGGTCATTCTGTCTATTATCCCGCGTGGACCTGCAACGTAACCTATTCTCCACCCCGTCATAGCGTACGCCTTGGAAAAGGAATTTATTACGATAGTTCTTTCCTTCATATTTGGAAAGGTGCTTATAGAAAGGGGTTTAGCGCCGTCGTATAAAAGAGTGCCGTAAACTTCATCTGATAAAACTAAAAGGTCTAACTCTACGGCAAGTTTTGCTATTTCTTCTAGGCGTTTTTCGTTTATCACTTCGCCCGTAGGATTATTTGGCGAATTTATTACCAAAATTTTAGTTTTGCCCTTTACGTATCTTTTTCTTATTTCTTCAACGTCCATCATAAATCCGTTTTCAAAAGAAGTTGGAACGGGAATGGCTACACCACCGCAATAGGTTATCGTCTTTTCAAAATTAAGATATTGCGGGTCTTGAATTAAAACTTGGTCGCCAAGTTCTAATATAACTTGCATAACTAGCGCAAACGCGCCCATGCCCCCGTTGGTAACCATAATTTCCGTTTCGGGGTCGAAAAAATCTTTAGCAATAAAGCCGTTACGGGAAAGCGCTCGCCTTAATTCCATACGCCCTGCGTTGGGCGCGTAGTGAGTATTACCGTCAGTCAAGGCTTTTGCGCAGGCCTTGCAGATTTCCATATGCGTATTTTGGTTAGGCTCGCCTATCCCCATACTTATAACACCCTGCATTTTAGACGCTTTATCGAACATAGTTCTAATAGCGCCTTGGTCTGTATTTCTTGCTTTAGCGTTTACCCTATCTAATCCTATCATAATCTCTCTCCTTTTTAGAAATTTTAACACTTTTGAAACCTTGTTGCAATCTATACCTTTTATCAAAATTTAATCAATTTTTTAATTTAAATTAAAAAAACACCCACTCTTACTAAACATAAAGGTTTTTGAAATAATATTTTAATTAAAATTATATTTATAATTAAATTTTTATCTTTTTAATAAAAAAAATTGATTTATTTTTAATTTTATGTTAAAATTTACTTGCAATTTTTAAGGAGTATTTTATGGATAAAACCGACGTTCAAATTATTAACGAATTAGCAAAAAATTCCGACGTTACAACCACCACGCTTTCAAAAAAAATAAACCTTTCCATCCCCGCAGTAAACAAGCGTATTCAGAACTTAAAATCTGAAGGGATTATAGAAAGATTTACCATTATTACCGACTGCAAAAAAGTAAACAAGCCGATAACGGCATTCGTTTTAGTAGTATTAAAATCTGCCAACGAACTACCGATTTTCTTAGATTACGTTTTAACGCAAAAAAACGTGTTAGAGTGCTATTCAGTTACAGGTGAGTACGACTGCATATTAAAGGTTTGCGCTACTTCCGTAGAATCGCTAGACGATATGTTGCAACAACTAAAAACCCAAAACGGTGTGGTAAAAAGTTACACTATGCTTTCGCTTACCGCGCATAAGAACTCGCCGACGGTGTTACCCGATTAAGAGTTTTTACGGGCTTTATTCCTATAATACGACTGAATACTATTAAAGCCCGAATCAAAGATTATTTCGGTAATCTTTTTTTCGGGGTGGGCTTTTACAAGTTGCTCTACGCAGTTTAGCCTTAACCCGTTAACGTACTCTGGAATACCCGTTTTAAGATATTTATGAAACACCCTTGAAACGTGCTCTACGCTATACCCAAACTCTTTCGCAAGCCCAGATAACGTTATTTCCGAACGGAAATTGTCCCCTA
>JAFTIK010000043.1 GCA_017456945.1 Clostridia bacterium | reverse complement strand
AAAAGGTCTTGAGTGGAAAGTTCGCCGTCCTTAAACGCGCGGTCTTTAAGAATAATTTCAAACGGAATAACCTTAACGTCGAATTGAGTTAAAAGTTCTTTGCTTAAATCGTTAGTAGATTCAACGGAAACTGCTATTTTCATAAAAAACTCCCTTGTTTGTACCTAATAATTTTAACACATTTTTCGCAGTATCGCAACCCTTTTTTAAACTCTAATCGTACGATTTTTATTGAAAATAAAATTTTTGGGTTAAACACTTGCTAAAAAAGCGCAAATTGTGTATCATTATTATACTGAATTATTATGAATTATAAATAAACTACATAGGTTTACAGGAGTTATTATGGAAAAAATTAACGGAACAATCGTTACTGACAACGTTGCGTTTAAAGACTTTAAAGAACACGACGGGCAAGTCGTTTCCATTTCAGGTTACGTTCACCGTATTCGCGAAATGACCGGCTTTTCTTTCGTTATTATTAGAACTGCGCGCGACACCGTTCAATGCGTTTACGCGCCCGAGTTTTCCGACTATCGTTGGGATGAAAAGATTTGCGAAGAAGCCTGCGTTAAAGTTACCGGCAAGGTAGTTTCTAGTAAAGACGCTAAAGGTAACGACAGATACGAACTTCAAATTCACGATATTAAAATTCTTTCTCTTCCCGCAGAAGGTTTGCCTATCGTTATCAACAAAAAACAACTTGACAATATGCAACTTTCCACCATATTAGACCTTCGCCCCGTTTCGTTAAGAAACCCTAAAGAAAGGGCTATATTTAAGGTTCAAGAAGGTATTGCAAGGGGTTTTAGAGAGTTCCTTTCTGCAAACGGCTTTACCGAAATTCGTTCGCCTAAAATCAACTTTGCAGGCGCAGAAGGCGGTACTAACGTGTTCAAACTCGATTACTTCGGCAAGCAAGTATATTTAGCGCAATCCCCGCAGTTATATAAACAAGCAATGGTTGGCGTTTACGAACGCGTGTTTGAAATAGCACCCGTTTTCCGCGCAGAACATCACGACACTTCCCGTCACCTTAACGAATATACTTCTATGGACCTTGAAATGGGTTTCATTAACAGTTTTGAAGATATTATGAATATGGAAACGGGCGCGCTAAAATACATTATGAACTTGTTAAAGACAGAGTATAAAGACGAACTTGATCTTTTACACGCAGATATTCCCGAAATTACCGAAATTCCCGTTATGAAGTTTATGGACGCTAAGGAACTTCTTATGAAAAAGTTCAAGTATAAGCCTTCCGATATGAAAGACTTTGACCCTGCCGAAGAAGAACTTCTTGGTAAATACGCTAAAAAGGAACTCGGTAGCGACTTTATCTTTATAACCCACTACCCGTCTAAAAAGCGTCCGTTCTATACTATGGACGACCCCGCAGACCCTGAATACACCTTGTCTTTCGACCTTTTGTTTAGGGGCTTGGAAATCACTTCTGGCGGACAACGCGTACACGACTATAAAGAACAAGTGGAAAAGATGGTTAAGTGCGGTATGGACCCCGAACAGTTTGAAACCTACCTTATGTTGCACAAATACGGCGCTCCGCCCCACGGTGGTTTAGGTATCGGGTTAGAACGTTTAACCATGCACCTTTTGGGCTTTAAGAACGTTCGTGAATCCACAATGTTCCCCCGTGACATCAACAGAGTTACCCCGTAAAATTTATTATCAAAATAAAAACAAAATCGCTCCAAAAAAGGAGCGATTTTTTTATATTTTAATTTTTAAGCCGTAAAAAACATAAGGAACGCCGTTATCCTTTAAGATTTTTTCAGAATTAGTGTTAAACCGTTTGGCTATATCTTCTATATTCTCAAAAATGCCCACGGTGTAAACTTTTCCGTCAAATTCGGGGATAACGAGCATATCGCCCGTTTGCAATTCGCAGTTTAGGTTGTTTTCTTTAATGATTAAACAAGGCGGAATATCAAATTTTTCGGACACCGAAAAAACCGTATCCCCATTTTGAACACGATATAAAAAATTCTTCATAGTATATGATATTTCTTTGCCCTTCCGAATAGAATACTTGTAAAAGTATTTTATAGGTGATTATTTGCGAAATTTTTTCAAAACCGTTGCTATCGTTACCGTTTTTTCCATATGCGAAAAGGCTCTCGGCTTTCTTTACAGAATTTTTCTTTCGCACACGATAGGCGCAGAAGGTATAGGCTTATATCAAGTTGCTCTTTCGGTATTCGGAACTATTCTTACTTTAACTACTGCGGGAACGCCTGTTACCGTTTCACGGCTTATGACCAAGTATAACGCCGAAAACCACCCCGATAGAGCAAAGAGAGTTATAACCGCTGGGCTTTCGATTACCCTTATTATAATCCTGCCCGTTACTCTTTTTTTATTTATCTTTGCCGACCACCTTGGTTTTTTATTTGCCGACGCTAGATGTATTCCGCTATTTAGAACGCTTTTGCCAGGACTTGTATTCACTTCTATTTATTCGGTGCTTCGCGGGGTGTTTTGGGGTAGCAAAGATTTCTTGCCTTATAGCATAATAGAACTTCTTGAAGAAGCGTGTATGATTTTAGTCGGCATAGCGCTAATAACCTTTTCAACCGACGTGTTCACGGGCGCGTTCGGCGCAAGCGTTGCCGTTCTAATTTCCTACGTTTTTTCTTTCACGCTAGCAACCATAACCTTTTTCGTTAGAAAAAACCGATTTGCTAACCCCAAATCAGAGTTTAAACCATTGTTGCGCTCGGCTATTCCTATAACGGCAATGCGCTCTGCAAGTTCGCTAGCCGTATCTTTGGTATCTGTAATTTTGCCCGCAAGGCTTATCGCGCACGGCTTAACCGAATCGCAAGCAATGAGTTCGTTCGGCGCGATTATGGGGCAAGCGATACCTATACTATTTATACCCACCACTCTTATAGGCTCGTTCACCTTGGTGCTCGTTCCCGAAATATCCGAAAACTATTATAAAAAACGCTTTTACTATCTTAAGCGCGACGTGGAAAAGGCTATAAAGTTTTCTTGCTTTCTAACTTGTATATTCGTGCCCGTTTTCACCATTTGTGGTAGCGAAATAGGTCTTCTTATTTTTAACGGACACGAGTGCGGTAGATATCTTTCGACTTCTGCTTACCTAATGCTGTTTATGAGTTTATCTAGCGTTACTACGAGCATGCTTAATTCTATGGGCATGGAAAACCGAACTTTATTATATTTTATTTTAAGTTCGGCACTAATGTTAATTTGCATTTGGTTTTTGCCGTCTTTAATAGGGGTTTACGCCCTACTCGTCGGGTTCACTTTAGTTTACGGGGTCACTACTCTTCTTAACCTAAAACTACTAAACGAGCGTTGCGCTGAAAAACCTAAATACTTAAAGTTTATTATCTCGTCAGCACTAATTTGTTTGCCTACTTGTATTCTTGGCGCGCTTACCGAAAAACTGCTTTTGCCACTTTTGGGAACGCTTTTAACCTTTTTCATCTGCGCTGCCCTAATGATAATTTTTCACCTATTACTATACTTTGGATTTAATCTCGTTTCGATAGAACTTATTAAAACCAAAGGTAAAAAAATTTTTACCCGTACTAAAAAAATAAAAAACGCTTGAAAAAGCGTTTTTTATTTTATATCTTAAGAATTGTAATCTTGCACGTTCCAACCAACGGGAATACCGCTACTGCTATTTTTATTCATTTCTTGCATTTCCGACATTTTGATAATCGTGCCGGTTTCTGCCGTTCCGTATAACCAACGGTTTAAACAGTCGCTAACATTCACGTCTGTCAAAGGGTAATAGTACACTTCGGTTGCTAAAATAGTTACTTCGTTAATTTTTCCACAACCGTAAAACATTTTTTCATAACACCCCATCGCAAGCGTTGAAGCAGGAAGTTTCGGCGCTTTTAATAAATTAACGCACCCGTTAAACATACTTTGATAGCAATAGTTTTCAAGGCGTGTTGCTGGCAATTCTGGCGGATTAGTTAAACTTACTCAACCCTCAAACATAGAAGAATAACAACTATAAGTAAGGCTTGTCGCAGGAAGTTTCGGCGCGTTAGTTAAACTTACACAATTTAGAAACATACCATTATAACACAATTTTTCAAGTTTCGTTGATGGCAACTTTGGCGCGCTAGTTAAACTCGTACAACCACGGAACATAAAGGAATAACAACTGTAAGCAAGGCTTGTCGCCGGCAATTCTGGTAGATTAGTTAAACTTACGCAACCTGCGAACATAGAAGAGTAACACCATACTGCAAGGCTTGTTGCTGGAAGTTTCGGCGCGGTTTCTAATTTCACGCAGTCCATAAACATGTGAGAGTAACACTCTTCTGCAAGTTTTGTTGCAGACAACTTTGGAGCGTTAGTTAAACTAGTGCAACCACTAAACATATAAGAATAGCAATCATTTGCAAGGCTTGTTGCCGGCAATTTGGGCGCACTCGTTAAACTCGTGCAACCTTCAAACATAGACGAATAGCAATAATCTGCAAGGCTTGTTGCTGGCAACTTTGGCGCACTAGGCAAACTAGTACACCCTTTAAACATTTTTTCATAACAGTTATCCGCAAGTCGTGTTGAAGAAAGTTTCGGCGCAGTTACTAAACTAGTACAATTTTCAAACATTCCATTAAAACAGTTATCTGCAAGTTTCGTTCCATATAGTTTGGGCGAATTCGTTAGAACGCTCATATCTTTAAACAAATAACAAAACCGAGCGTCAAAAGTATCCACCGAAGTAAAATTTTCATGATTTATTAAAGTACGAATATCACCCGAACAAGTGATAGGAACAGACGCATCGTCGGCGCTAAAACGAACGTATTTATTACAGTCTTCAGCCGTCCCTAAAAAACTTGTTGCGCGTAAACGAAGTTTCCCCTTTTCGCCACCAAATAATATTCCAGCAGAAAATTTTACACGACCCCAAGTTTTACCGTCGTTCAAAGAATATTGAAAATCGTAAATTTCCATACCGTTATAAGAAATTGCTCTTAAAGTTTGCTCGCTTTCCGCAGAAAAAGTTAGATATTGTAGCGAACCGCAACTGCAACCTTTTTTAGTGTATTTACAATTTACTGTTTTAGTTTCATTACAATCTGCGCAAACGTAGGTGTGCGTTCCGTTGCCGTTATCCGTATAACTTTTAGCGCTGTGAGCGCATTTTTTAGTACAAGCATTTAGAAAGAACGTCAACGATAATATAAGCCCTACAAATAAAATCGTAGCTAAAATTTTTCTTTTTATTGTCATATTTTTTCCTTTTATTTTTTATCAAAATACTCGTTAGCGAGATTTATAAGCCCTTGCGTGCCTACGTTAAATTCCGCCTTAGCGCAAGTAAGACCTAAACCTTCCACCCCTTGTTTTATCAAGGTGAAAAGTTCTTCGCCCCCACCACCGCCTACTATAACCGTTTTTTTCTTAGGTAAAAGTTTTATAGCGTTTAATACTCGTTGCATAAACCCTTCAACGTCTGCGCTTATTCCACCCGTACCACGTAAGCCACAAAATGAATACAAACAACTTTGTTGGTCAAAATAAGGTCTTTTTTGATAATCCCCGTCGGGATAATCGTAAGGCGCAACGCAACACACTTGCGCGCCCGTGCCGATATTTATTAAGTAAGCGTGAGTATTCGCGCCACTACCAAGAAAACTAATTTGGTGGTCGCCGAACGGGCAAACGATTTTAATTCCCTTATATTCACCCACTTCTTGTACCGTACCACAAGACGAAGGCATAACCATACCCTTAGCAAACTCGTTTACTTTGCCAGACGGCGAATAATAAAAGCCTGATGCAAACGCGTCGGTAATATGCGTAGCGTTATTGCCCGTTAAAATATAAGACAAGTACGAGCCGAGCGTAAAGAATTCTTTTACCGTACCGCCGTCTATTTTGGTTACGGGCAAGTTATTCGTAAGGGTTAAGCCGAACTCGTTAAAATTAACGCCCTTAAACTTTTCTTGGTCTGCGTTTCCACTTCTATCACGCCAAGAAACGTATTCAGAAAAACTTCCGTCCTTTAAGCGAGCCACGTACCCGTGCATCTGCATACTGAAAAAGGCAACCGAGTAGCCGTATTCGTTAGTTTTATCAAAAATGCCTAAAATTATATCGCATAGCGTTTGCCTTGACACGATAAAACGGTTTTGATCTTTTACGATAGGTTCTGGAAAAGGGGTTTTATCAAAAAACAAAAGCCCTTTCTGCTTGTCGAAAATAGAATATTTAATAAACGTGCTACCCACGTCGATTAGCAACGCTTTCATATTACTTCCCCCTTAATAACAAAGTTCGAATATATCTTTAATCTCTTGATAACCGAGTGGAATATAACTCTTAACCGTTCTAGTTCTATTAAAGGTGCATCTTTCCGCAAGCAATCCTAAACTTTCTTTTGGAACGTTAAAGTCGCTAATTTTAGTTGGCATATTAAGGCTTGCAAAGAAACTTGCCATCTCTTCAACACCAAGCGCAGCCGCCTTTTCGTCGTCACTTTCATTAACCCCAAAAACGTTGCGCGCGAACTGAGCGAAACGCTTTACTTTGTGCTTATAGATATATCTTGCCCAAGCGGGAAAAAGAACTGCCAGCCCCGCGCCGTGCGCCACTTCGTCGAACTCACCGCTCAAAGCGTGTTCCAACTGATGAACTGCAAGATAGTTTTCCCTACCGCAAGACGTAAGCCCGTTATGCGATAAACTTGAAGCCCACATAATAGTAGCCCTTGCGTCGTAATCTTTAGGGTTTTGCATAAGCGTTTTACCTGCGGAAACAACCGAACGTAAAAGCGCCTCTGCAATACCATCTGTAAGCGGGGTGTCTTGGCAAACGGTAAAATACCTTTCCATTGTATGCGCCATAATATCTACTATCCCACACGAAGTTTGATACTCGCCAAGCGTAAAAGTAAGTTCGGGGTTCATTATTGCAAATTTGCATCTATTAAACTCGGTCGTACAACCTTTTTTGATATTGAGTTCTTGATTAGTTATAACGGCAGAATTGCTCATTTCGCTACCAGCCGCCGCTATGGTTAAAATGCAACCTACGGGCAATGCGTCGGTCGGTTTTTCCCTACCCATAGAGAATTCCCACACGTCAACTTCCGTTTTAGCGCCAAGCGCCGTATATTTAGAAGAGTCTAGCGCGCTACCACCCCCTATTGCAAGAATTAGTTCTACCTTTTCTTCTTTAGCAACCTTTATGGCGTTGCGAACGAAAGCAAGTTTGGGGTTAGGCTCTACCCCACCCATCTCAACGACTTCTATGCCGTTTTCCTTTAAGGAATTCATAACCACGTCGTAAAGTCCGCTCTTTTTAACGCTACCTTTGCCGTACTGCACCATAATCTTTTTGTAGCCGTACTCTTTTACGATTTTGCCTATTTGCTTTTCCTTATCCCTACCGAAATACACGGTGGTTGGGGTATTATATATAAAATCTAACATTATTTTAACTCCGTAAACTTATTCTGTAACATCTTAAACAACTCGTCGGCAACCGCTTCCGCCCCGTTAATCGGGCGAACGCTAGCATCTTTTAGCAAGCCCTTAAGATACCCTTTTTCCAAGGTGTCTTTTTTTATTAGTTCCACCACCTTTTTAGCCGAGTGTTCGCGAATAGCAAACCCTTCTTTTACCGCGTACTTTGCCGTTTCCTTTTCCACACGGCTTGATTCGCTATAAATTATTAAGGGCAAACCGTGGTACTTGCACTCCATAATAGTACCTAGTCCCGACTTGCCTATCGCGCAGTCGGAAGCGCTCATATACTCGTTAAGATTATCCACAAACCCCAACGGTATAATTTTGGTTTTACCCGTAGCTTTATCTGCAATTTCACACATAGATTTGTACATCTCTTTATTTTTACCGCAAACGATAACGAACTGCATTTCCACATCTAATTGAACTATGGCGTTTATTAGTTTTTCCGTGCCTTTAGTTCCGTAAGCGCCCGCCGTATATAAAAGAATATACCCGTCTTTATTAAGCCCGAGTTTTTCCCTAGCCTTATCCTTTTCAAGATAGCCTTCTATAATTTCCTTTCTATAAACGAAAGGAACTACTTTAACCACTTCTTCTTTGTAGCCACGGCGAACGGCTTGCTTTTTCGTAGGCTCGTTGGTAACGAAAAGCACGTCGCACTCTCTATCCCAAGCGGGATAAACGTAAGGGTCGGGGGCGTAAGACGCTATAATGGCGTTGGTTAGCCCCTTTTTATTCGTTTGCGCCGCAATATGAGTAGGCAAATAATAGGTGGAAAAAATAAGGTCGGCGTCAAACTCTTTAAGGTCGTTAAAAAACTCCTTTCTACCCTTTCCGAACGCCCTATCTAGCCAGAAAAGCATAAATTTAGACGGAAACTCGTAAGAAATGCTTTCTAAAGCCCTATAAATCTTACTGTTTCCGAGATTTTTGGGGTGACTGTCTTGCATTGCGCCCATTTTGTTTACAGCCTTACTTTTACTTTCTTTAAAAACGTAAGACCGCACGACTTCTACTTTATCGCCGTACTTTCTTTCAAAAACGTCGGCAACGCCACGGGTGGGAATAATATGCCCCATGCCTGCTTCTACAAAACAAAATAACGCTCTCGGCTTGCTTTTACCTTCCATTACGCACCTTTTTACCTTTTAAGGTAAGTTTTTTCTTTAAGTTTACATTAGCCAACGGGTTTTTGTCAAGCCATTTAGTAGAAAAGGACGTTTTCCGTTGACTTTTGCGCTTTTAAAGAATATAATAAAATGTAGCGTAATACGCTAAAAATCTTTATCAGAAGGACTGCTGATGGACGAAAATAAGAACGCGCCCCAAACGGAAACGACTGAAAATACTGAAAAGACAGAGAAACCCGTTAAAAAACGCGTAAGACAAAAACTTTTAAAGCCCGACGTTAACGTTGAAGAAATTAAAGCAGAAACGGAAAAGTCACCCCAAATTAAAAAGGCGGACTTCGTTGAAAGTTTTGAAAACGTAAACGCCAAAACGGTGGGTAAAGAAGTAATAGTTCCGCACGTTCTAGGTATAAAAAAGGACGAAACGGCAAACATAAACAAACGCCAAAAGGTTTTCAAGACGATAGTTTCTATTCTCTTTATCGTCTTCGTCGTGGGCGTTCTTGCGTTTACCTTTTACAAGGACTTTTTTGCTAACGACCAAGACTTCCCGAGTTGGAAAGAGATGAAATACATCTTAAAAGTCGGTTGGATTTTCTTGCTAGCAGCCTTTTTCTCGTTATTTTTATGCTATCTTTTCAAAGCGTTGAAACTTTCCGTGCTTTGCAAATCGCTTACGGGCAGATTTCACTTTATAACTTGTTTTGAAACGGGCATAATCGGGCATTACTACAACTGCGTTACCCCACTTGCCGTAGGCGGTCAACCGTTTGAAATTTACCATTTAAGTAAACACGGTATTCACGGTGGCGTTGCTTCGTCGTTGCCTATTGCAACCTACTCTCTAAATCAGTTTGCCTTCGTTATTTTCGGTATCGTTTCGCTCGCGTTATTTAAAAACAACAAACTTGGAATAGAATCTAAAATCTACTATTCTTTCCCACCTACCTTTAAGGTGCTTGCGATTATCGGCTTAAGTTTTTGCATGCTTTTACCTATCTTGGTAATATTGTTCTCTCTCTTACCGAAATTCGGCGCGAAAATCGTGCATTTCGTAATGTTTATAGGTGGTAAACTTCGCATAATCAAAAAACCAAAAGAAACTGAATATAAAACTGTTAAAAACATTATTCACAACTCGCAATGCTTAAAGAAAATATTCTCTCGCCCTCTTGCTGCAACCGCTTGTTTTCTTTTAAGTTTATTAGAACAAGTTGCATCAGTATCGATTGCGTATTTCTCGCTTAAAACTTTCGGTTTTGGTACTTTATCGGCTAAAAGCGTTCCCCCGTTATTAGAGTGGGCGCAGATAGCGCAATTAGTTACCTTGCTAAACTTCGCAGTATCCTTTATACCTACTCCCGGCAACTCGGGCGCGGCTGACCTTTCTTTCTACTTGTTATTCTCAAGTTCACTTGCCGCAGGTATGGGTTTCCCCGCAATGAGCGTTTGGAGATTACTTGCTTTCTATTCTTATATAGTTATAGGCTTTATCTTTGCAACGCTTAAAAAAAGAGCGGATAAACGCAAAGAAATTTACCCCGAACTACCAGAGTAAAACAAACAAAAAATAAAAGCGTTACTTTTTTAGTAACGCTTTTATTTTTATCTTTTATTTAGTTTTTCTGCAATTTTTTTTGCTTTTACCCTTGCTTTTTGGTATTTAACCAAATCTTTACCTGTAAATTTAGCCTTATACTCTTCTATAATCTTCTTATA
The DNA here is from genome assembly GCA_017456945.1 of Clostridia bacterium. The sequence continues at coordinate 7,238 of JAFTIK010000043.1, read as the reverse complement.
TTCGCCAAGAATTTCTTCGCGCGCTTGTCCCCAAGTGCGATACAAGGTCTTATAGGCGTTTTCCCCTGCCTTTTTAAGAAGTTCGTCGTTATCGATTATCTCTAAAAGTCGTTCTGCTAGGCTTTCAGCGCTCTCTTTACATAAGAACCCGTTATCACCGTCGATAACGCCTTCTGCGCTACAAGAATTTTCTACTAATAGGCAGGCTTTTTTGTGCGCAGCCGCTTCTATCTTAACCACGCCCGCAGTATCAAACGTAGATGGGAAAAGTTTAAGGTCGCTACGAAGATAATAGCCTTGTAAAAGTTCCCTATCCTTAATTTCACCCGTAAATATACAAAGGTCTAAAACGCCAACTTTTTCGGCGTAAGCCTTAACTTCTTCTAAGTCAAAGCCACCGCCAACGAAAACCATCTTAAAATCTTTGCCGTTATCTTTAACGATTTTAAGCCCGTCTAGAATAATTTTAAGGTTTTTATACCAAGCCATTCTACCAACGAAAGTAAGAACTCTCTTTTGGTCGTGCAAACCGTGCAAATCGTTTACCCTTTTAACTAGGCTTTCAGCGTTTTCAGGATAGGTAAAATCCGTTCCGCTTCGTATAACTTTAATTTCCCCTTTGTACCCGTAAAGACGCAAGTATTCCTTTGCCTTTTCGCTAACCGTCCAAACGCTATCCGCCTTTTTGAATACGTGCAAAATATAGTTTAACGCAATGCGCACGCAAAGTTTATTGCCGTGACAAGCCCTTAAAAAATCGTGATGATAAAGGGTGTGAAGGGTTGCAACTACGGGAATTTTATATTTTCTACCTAGTTTAACAACGTATCTACCTAGCGAAAAAGGCGAGTGAGTGTGAAAAAGGTCGAAGTCGTTAGCAATCATCTTTTTCCTAAACTTGCCGTCTGCCCAAGGTTGAGCCAAACGATAGCCTTCGGGCGCGGGTAAAGCGGCGCATCTGATTACTTCAAACGGCTCTTTATCCACGTACTTTTGCTTTTTCTTTGCTTTTGGCACGGCAAGTTTACACTCTACCACTTGGTTTATTAGCCCCGTATAGTGACTTACCACGTTAATAGCGCCGTCAACTACGGGATAGTAGGTATCTATAAGTTCGCAAACTTTTTTATCTTTCATAAATATCCTTAATTTTTAGAAACAACGCTTTCTATATCGTTAATGTCGAACTTAACGCCGATTATCTTTTCATAAAGCCCGAAAGCGTTCAACACGGCTTTATCCATATTTACGTGCTTGTACTCTGCAAGCCTACCTAAAAGATACAAGTTTTCGTAAGCCTTGGTTTCTTCAAGATATTTGTCGTAAAGTTTAAAATTCTTTTTAAGCGGAATAGGATAATACGGTTGGTTTTTACCTTTCTTGTAAGCCTTCGCGTATTCCTTAACGATAACTGTGTTTTCGTTTTCTTGCGAATACAACTTGGAAAACTCGGTTATCTTAGTATATTTAGCAGAAACGGTATAATTTACGACCGCCGTTTCTTGATAAGACGGAGTTTTGAAAGTTTCCGTTTTACTTCTTATACTTCTAAACGGTAAAACGCCGTGCTTGTACGAGAAAAGTTCGTCTATAGGCGCGGTGTAAACTACCTTGCCTTCAAACGGCTTGCCTGCAAAATAAATTTGCCCGTCCTTAAAGAAAAGTTCGTCGCGCGCGTCAGTTTTAAGTTTCAACTTAATATGTGGGTGGCGAAGAATATTCGCAACCATTGCCGAGAACCCAAGTTTAGGCATAAATTGATATTCGTCTTTATAATATCTATCGTCGTACGAAACGTTTACAGGCACGCGGTTAATAAACTTTTCACCAAGATGCTCGGGCTTAAAGCCCCATTGTTTCATTGTATAAATATAATAAATATGTTTATAAACGAAATCTGCAAAGTCACGAATTTCGTGGTTTTTATGATTTTTTAGCGTAAGAATAGACGCCGTTTTATCCATGCCTATTTCCTTAATAAGCACTTCTTTAATGCGTTCTGCCTTATCCTTAACGTAAAGTTTTTCCAAAGAGTTAAGATTAAAGGGAACGGGAACGAGTTTATCTTTTCTCACCCACGCTAGCGCCTTGTGTTCGTACTTATTCCACTCGGTAAACTTAGAAAGAAAATCAAATACTTCTTTATTGCCCGTGTGGAAAATATGCGTGCCGTAAGGTTGAACGAAAATTCCGTTCTTATCTTGATAATCGTAAACGTTGCCACCAACCGATTCACGCTTGTCGATAACGGTAACGTCGTAACCCGATTCAGCGAACAACCTTGCAACCGTAGAACCCGATAACCCCGCGCCCACGATAATTATTTTTTCCATAAAAATTTTAATCCCTTATCAGTCGTTTTTTAATTCTCTTACAAACTCTCTTATCTTGTCTATAGCTTGAACGAGATTTTTCATTGAATAAGCGTAAGAACATCTTACGTAATACTTGCCGAACTCACCGAACGCGCTACCCGGCACTACGGCAACCTTCTTTTCTTTTAATAGTTTAGTTGCGAACTCCTCGCCCGTCATACCCGTACTCTTAACGCACGGAAAAACGTAGAACGCGCCCTCCGGCTCAAAGCAAGTTAAACCCATATCGTTAAACGAGTTAAACATAAAACGCCTACGCCTATCGTATTCTTCACGCATTGCAACGACGTCTTGATACCCGTCGAGTTTACCTTGTTCCAAACCGCCGTTAGCAGCGTATTGCGAGAATATGGGTGCGCAAATAGTTGCGTACTGGTGAATTTTAAGCATTGCCCCTAAAATAGGTTCGGGCGCGCAAACAAAACCCACACGCCACCCCGTCATAGCGAACGCTTTGGAAAATCCATTAATAAGCACTACCCTACCTTCCATTTCGGGGAAAGACGCTATTGAGCAATGTCTTTTACCATAAGTAAGTTCTGCGTAAATCTCGTCGGAAACAACTAGTAAATCGCGTTCTATAATTACGGGCAAAATTTCCCGTATGTCCTTTTCATCCATAATACCGCCCGTAGGATTGTTAGGATATGGGAAAATAAGCACTTTAGTCTTATCGGTAATAACGCTCTCTAAACTCTCTTTAGTAAGTTTAAACCCGTTAGCGCCGTCGCAAGGCACGGAAACGGGCACGCCCCCCAAAAGTTCCACGCACGGCTTATAAGAAACGTAACTTGGGTCGGGAATAAGCACTTCATCCCCTTCGTCAACTACGGCTCTTAACGAAATATCAATACCTTCGCTCGCGCCAACGGTAATTATCGTTTCTTCGGAAGAAAATTCCACGCCGAACGCGTTTTTAAGATACTCTGATATTGATTTACGAAGTTTTGGTAAACCTTTATTAGAAGTATATTGCGTATAACCTTTCTTTAACGCTTGAATGCCCACGTCTCTAATAGACCACGGCGTTATAAAATCGGGTTCGCCAACGCCTAGCGATATTACGTCTTCCATTTCAGAAGCGATATCAAAGAACTTACGAATCCCAGACGGTTTTAAGTTGTTAGCCCTTTGGCTTATAAAATTTCTCATGCTTGTATAATCTGTCTTCTACTCTCTTCTTGAACTTTAGCGACCTGCCCTTCAATTTTATATTTTTTAAGTATAAAGTGGGTTTGAACGCTAGTAATACCTATAACGCTTAATTTTTCCGAAACGAAACGGGCTATATCGGTAATAGATTTGCCTTCAACGAAAACGGCAAGGTCAAAACCCCCGCTCATAAGATACAAACTTTGAACTTCTTCAAAGTGATAAATCTCTTCGGCGTAAGAATCGAAACCCTTTAACTTTTGGGGTTCTACTTTAACTTCAATAAGCGCTTGCACCTTGGTTTCTGCAAGCACTTCGGTATTTATAATGGCGGCATACTTGACGATAACGCCGTCCTTTTCAAGTTGGTTTCTGGCGGCGGCGATCGTTTGCTCGGCCACCCCGAGCATTGCGGAAATTTCCTTATCGGTATATCTGGCGTTTTCTGCTAGTAAATCTAAAATTTGAGTCTTAATTTTTTCCATAATGATCTCCGTTAAAAAATGAAACGTTAAAGGGAAAATTTTTTCCCTTACCTTTTTATTATATAGATATTAAGTCCGTTTGTCAATATTTATCTTGATTTTAGCCGTCGTTTATGGTACAATATACACGTAAAAGGAGTTATATATGATACGAATTTGGGCAAAAGTTATGAAAAAAGATAAAATCGCCAAGCAATATATGCTTGAAAGAACGGAAAGTATAGATTATTCGGAATTTTTTTCTTACTTGCAAGAAATTTGCGAAAATCTAGATATCCCTACCCCCGTACTTATAAAAACCCACCTTTTCAACTACGCTAAATACAACGTAGTTCGCTTTACCGAAAGTGATTTCGTGGAAAGTATTGATTTTGACAAACTAGTTTTGGAAAACGCATTTTTATAATGCGTTTTTTATTTTTATAAATCTCTGCGTTTACTAAACTCGCAACCACAGTAATTTTGCCTATATAGCCCTAATTCTTTAGAAAGTTCTACCGAACGGGCGTAACCACCCCGTTTTTTAAAGTCGGTAGGCAAATATTTAACCGCATCCGTGTTAAAGGATAGCCCCACGTCGTTTAATACTTGGGCGTTCTTTAACGGGCTAACCGTAAGGGTGGTCGCGAAGAACTCAAACTCATTTTTCCTTGCGTAATCGGCAGTCTTTTTCAATCGCAGTTCAAAGCAATTTTTGCACCTTGCGCCACCTTCGCGCTCGTTTTCTTGCCCTTTGATAGCCGAGTAAAATTCGCTCGGCGTAAAATTCTCTATAATCCGCTTTATATTAAAGTGCTCGGCTAAACGAGAAAGTTCGCTTGCGCGACGATTATATTCTTCTTCCCCGTCCATATTAGGATTGTAAAAATATACGGTAATATCAAAAAAATCTTTTAACCTTTCCAAACAGGCTGACGCGCACGGCGCGCAACAAGCGTGCAATAAAAGGGTGGGCTTTCTTTCGCCAAGCCCGTTTAAGATTTTTTGCATTTCCCCGTCGTAGTTTATTTTATTCATAAAATAATTTCTTTCTTTTCTATTTCGCCGTTTGCGTTAGTTAGCGTGTAAGCCTTGCCACCCGACGATATAACCTTGGTAAGTTCGCCGTTAACGAACTCTAAGGCGCAGTCGTTTTCAATAGCGTATGCAAACGGTACGTTAGAAGTTTTCATAGCCTTTGTAAAATCTTGCTCACGCTCGTTAAAGTGCGGGCACATACAACCTTTAAGCACGCCTAATCCTTTTTTTAGAACGTAATCTGAACTTTGACCACGCATAATTTCGTAATCGGTGTACATATCGGTAAACCAACAGATTGCGCCGGCAGAAAGCCCACAAATAATTTTACCCTTTTCGTAAGCGTCTAAAATCATCTTATCAACGCCGAGTTCTTTCCAACGCTCTAACATATAAACGGTATCCCCGCCACCTATGTAAATACAGTCTGCCTTGTCTATTTTATCGGCTATTTTTTCAATAGACATTTCCCCGTAAACCATAAGCCCGACTTCTGCTTTTATATCGAACACCGAAGTATAAGTTTTTCTGAAACTGTTAAAATACGGCATGCTATCGTGGGACGCCGTACCTAAAAAAAGGGCGTTTGCGCGAACTTCGCCTGCGTGCGCCTTTGCTAGTTCTGAAACGTATCTATCTATTTCCAAGGTGGTTTTGTTTCGTATTTCCCCACCGCCGATTGCTATTATGCGTTTTTCCATAAACCTACCTATTTTCATAAAAAAGGTCAGACGAGCGTCTAACCTTTTAATATTTTCTTTGCGTTTTCGTAATAAACGGCTTTAACCGCATCTTCACCGAATTTCTTTTTAACGAGCGCCAAACTGTCTGCCAAGCGGTTTTTTCTACCCCAGTGCATATCGCTAGCAACGAAATCTACTAGCGCGTATTTGAACATCTTTTTTACCTTTCGGTAAATTCTGCCCTTTACAAGCACCGATTCGGCGTTGATTTGCACTAGCCCACCCGCTTGCTTAATTTCAAAAGCCGTGCGATCATCTGCGTAATAATAACGCTCTAAATGGGCAACTATGGGAATAAAGCCTAAAAGCGAAAGTTCGTAAACGGCTTCGGGAATATCCGTTTCGGTTTCCGTGCTAAACTCCACTAAAATATACTTTGAATTAGCAAGGGTAGCCACCGTTTTATCTTTGAGTTTTGCCTTTAATTCTTGGGTGTAGAAAAGTTCTTGGCCAAGATGTAGGTTTATGGGCAAACCCTTTTCTTTAACCACGGCTGAAAACTTTTCAAACTCCACCTTAATTTCTTCTGCCGAAAGTTTGCACCTTGAACGATAATGCGGGGTTAAAAACATATCGGTAACGCCAAAACTTATAGCGTCTTCAAGCATTACGATTGAATTTTCTATCGAACCGCTACCGTCGTCAACAAAAGGAAGAATATGACTGTGTATATCTATCATACGCCACCGCCAAACTATTTGGTTTCGGGTGTTTCAGTCTTCTCCTGCTTTTCGTCTTCGTCAATCTTGTCGTAATAATACGACGAGTAAGAATAGTAGTAGTAATGCTTGTAGTCGTAACCCTTTTCCTTTCTCTTGTCGTACATGGAGAATACCGAGCCGAGAATTTTAATGCCGTTTTTCTTTAATTCCTTAATGGCGTCTGTTGCCTGAGCCTTGGTAGTTTGCGAGTAAGCAACTACGAAAAGAACACCGTCAGAAACTTTGGAAATGTGGATATAGTCGGAAATTTGAAGAACGGGCGCGCAGTCCAAAATAACATAATCGAATTCTTCTTTAAGTTTAGCGATAAGTTCTTGGAAAATGCCCGAAGTTAAAACGAGCGACGGGTTGTGAATTTTTGCCCCACCCGTTACCAAGTAAACGTTTTTATACTTGGTTTCTTTAACCACGTCTTCTTTCTTAGCCGTGCCGAGAACGTATTCGCTTATACCGATATCCTTGCTAAGCCCAAAAAGCATGTGAGCCTTAGGTTTACGGAAGTCTAAGTCAACTACAACCGTTTTCTTGTTAGTCTGCCCCAAACTTACGGCAAGGTTACAAGCGATAGAAGTTTTACCTTCGCCCGAAAGCGCCGATTCTATCTGAATAACTCTATTATTACCATCTGCGCTCATAAACAAGATGTTATCTTTAAGACGGTTATAGCCTTCAACGATTCTTGACGGAGCGTGATCGCCTAAAACGATTTTTCTAACGCTATCGTCGTGTTTTGTGTTATTTTTT
>JAFTIK010000042.1 GCA_017456945.1 Clostridia bacterium | reverse complement strand
AACGCCGAGTTCTTTCAAGGTATCGATTTCCTTTTGAACGATAGTCTTGGGAAGTCTGAATTCGGGAATACCGTAAACGAGAACGCCACCAGCCAAGTGGAAGGCTTCAAAAACGGTTACGTCGTAGCCTTTTCTTGCAAGGTCGCCCGCGCAAGTAAGACCAGAAGGACCAGAACCGATAACGGCAACCTTCATTCCGTTGGATTCGGGTTTAACAGCCTTTTCTTTGCAGTTTGCGTTGTGATAGTCTGCAACGAATCTTTCAAGTCTGCCGATTGCCACGGGTTCTCCCTTGATACCGCGAATACAATACTTTTCGCATTGTGATTCTTGCGGGCAAACTCTACCGCATACTGCGGGAAGAGATGAAGATTCAGAAATGATTTGATAAGCGCCTTCAAAGTCCCCTTCTTTTACCTTTGCGATAAATTCAGGAATATGTACCATAACGGGACAACCGTTCATACACGGTTTGTTTTTACAGTTAAGGCATCTTTCTGCTTCGTCCATCGCTTGTTCGGGGGTGTAACCCAAAGCAACTTCTTCAAAGTTTTTATTTCTTACGTCTGCCGGTTGATGTGGCATCGGATTCTTTTTTAAGGACATATTAGGCATGATTATTTTACCTCCTTTTTGAAAAGGTTACAAGTTTCTTCGTATTTGTGTCTTTCCCATTCTTTATAACTTGCGCCACGTTTCATTGCTTCGTCGAAGTCAACGAGATGCCCGTCGAATTCCGGACCGTCAACACAAGCGAACTTGGTTTCGCCACCAACGGTAAGACGACAACCACCACACATACCCGTACCATCGATCATAACGGGGTTCATACTTACGATAGTTTTTACGCCGTATTCCTTGGTAAGACGGCAAACGAATTTCATCATAATAACAGGTCCGATAGCAATAACTTCATCATACTGTTCACCACTTTCGATAAGGTTTTTAAGAGCGTCGGTTACAAGACCTTTCGTGCCGGCAGTACCGTCGTCACTCATAAGAACGTATTTATCGGATACAGCCTTGAACTCGTCTTCTAAAATAACCAAGTCTTTGCATCTGAAACCTACGATAGAGTGCACTTCGCAGCCCTGTTCGTGAAGTTTCTTTGCTACGGGATACGCAATAGCGCAACCTACGCCACCACCTACTACTGCAACTTTCTTTAAGCCTTCGGTATGCGTTGCATTACCCAAAGGTCCAACGAAGTCTGCAACGTAATCGCCCACTTCAAGTTGGTTAAGCGTGTAAGTTGTTGCGCCGACTATTTGGAATATTACGGCTACAGTACCCTTTTCTCTATCGTAATCTGCTACGGTTAAAGGAATTCTTTCCCCATCTTCAGTTGCCCTTACGATAACGAATTGACCTGCTTGCGCTTTCTTTGCAACGAAAGGCGCGTACACGTCTATTCTGGTTACGGTTGGATTAAGTACTTTTTTGTCAACGATTTTGAACATAATCTCTCCTTTTTTTCCTACGGTAAAATAATTGACCGTTTATAATATCTTTTTTATTTTAACATACTTTTTTTGTTTTTTCAATCCGTAAAAGTATTTTTTATCCTTAACGGATAAGTAAAGTTTTACCAGTCATTTCTTTGGGAACTTTTTCACCCATCATATCTAAAAGGGTTGGCGCAATATCTGCTAAAATTCCACCTTCACGAAGTTTCTTACCTTCAAACTCTTTACCAACGACGATTAAAGGAACTTTGTTGGTTGTGTGCGCGGTAAAAGGCGAACCGTCAACGTCGAGCATCTTGTCTGCGTTGCCGTGGTCTGCCGTAATAATAGCGTTACCACCCATTGCAAGAATTTTATCAACCACTTTACCCAAACAGTCGTCAACGGTTTTAACAGCCTTAACAGCCGCGTCGAAAACACCCGTATGTCCGACCATGTCGCAGTTAGCGTAGTTTAAGATAACGACGTCATACTTGTCACTATCGAGTTTTTCAAGCACTTTTTCAGTTACTTCTAAAGCGCTCATTTCCGGCTTTAAGTCGTAAGTTGCAACCTTTGGCGACGCGATAAGTTCCCTATCTTCTTTATCGTTAGCCTTTTCTACACCACCGTTAAAGAAGAAGGTTACGTGCGCGTATTTTTCCGTTTCTGCAATTCTTAACTGGTTGAGCCCTAAAGAAGAAAGATATTCCCCCAAAGTGTTAGTTAAAACTTGTGGCTTAAACGCTATTCTTACGTTGGTAAAACTTGCGTCGTATCTCGTAAAGCATACGTAAGCAGGGTTTAAGAAACCCGTTTTTCTTTCAAAACCGTCGAACTGCTTTTCACTCATTGCGCGAGTAATTTGACGGGCTCTATCAGGGCGGAAGTTGAAGAATATTACGCTATCCCCTTCTTCGATCAAACCTACGGGCTTTCCATCTTTATAAACGTGAGCGGGAATAACGAATTCGTCGGTAGTGCCCTTTTCGTAAGAATTTCTTACGTACTGTTCGGGATCTTCGGTAGTTTCGCCTATAGCCGAAGTCATCATATCGTAAGCCTTTTCCACTCTTTCCCAACGGTTATCTCTATCCATAACGTAATATCTACCGCCAACGGATGCGATTGAGCCGAAATCAAGTTCTTTCATCTCTTTCTTAAGATCTGCGATAAAATCTGCGCCACTAGTAGGTGAAACGTCTCTCCCATCAAGGAAACAATGAACGAACACGTCGTCAAGCCCTTGCATTTTTGCAAGTTTGATAAGAGCGAACAAGTGGGTTATATGGCTATGAACTCCACCGTCGGACAAAAGCCCGTAAAGATGAAGTTTTTTCCCGTTCTTTTTAGCGTTTTCTATAGCGTAAAGGAATTCTTCGTTGCTAAAGAAGTCGCCGTCTTTAATAGACTTGGTTATTCTAGTTAATTCTTGATAAACTATTCTGCCTGCGCCGATATTTAGATGCCCAACTTCGCTGTTACCCATCTGCCCTTCGGGTAGCCCTACGTCCATACCGCTTGCGCCGATAAGCGTAGAAGGATATTTATCCATAAGAATATCTACGTTCTTACTGTTAGCGCATTTGATTGCGTTGCCTTTAGATTCGCAATTAACGCCGTAACCGTCTAAAATTATTATACAATTAGGTCTTGCTTTCATATTAAATCCTTTATCCAAAATAAAAAGGCAAGGCACAAACGATTTTTGTGCCTTTGCCGTTATTAACCTTTATAGTTTACTATACCTGCGAAATCTTCGGCTTTAAGCGCTGCGCCACCGATAAGTCCGCCGTCTATATTGCGTTCTGCCATAAGTTCTTTTGCGTTGCCTGGTTTCATACTGCCACCGTATTGAATACGGAGAGCCTTTGTAACTTCTGCGCCCCAAGTCTTTTTAACGAGACTTCTAATATAACCGATAGTTTTGTTAGCGTCTTCTGCAGTTGCAGTTTTGCCCGTGCCGATTGCCCATACGGGTTCGTAAGCGATTACGATATTAGCGAAGTCTTCTGCCGTAACGTCCTTAAATCCTTCAAGAACTTGTTTCTTCAAAACCTTTTTGGTCTTGTTCTTTTCTCTTTCAACGAGAGTTTCGCCAACGCATACTATGGGTTTAAGTTCTTTCTTTAACGCTTGTTTCAAACGCATATTTACGCTTTCATCAGTTTCGCCGAAGTATTGACGACGTTCGCTGTGACCGATAATTACGTATTCCACGCCGATTTCCTTTAACATATCTGCGGAAATTTCACCCGTGAAAGCGCCGTTATCCGCCCACGCTACGTTTTCTGCGCCAAGTTTAATCTTGCTACCTGCAATGGCTTCTTTAACAGCCCATAAATCGGTGTAAGGAACGCAAACTACCACTTCGGGTTTTGATTTTGCTACTAGCGGTTTTAACGCGTTGATAAGTTCTACCGCTTCTTTTGCGGTTTTATTCATTTTCCAGTTGCCAGCAATAATAGGTTTTCTCATGATTTTTTCGTCCTTTATGTTATTCGTTAATTATTTATTGTTCAAGCATTCGATACCGGGGAGTTTTTTGCCTTCGAAAAGTTCCAAAGAAGCGCCACCGCCAGTAGAAATATGGCTCATCTTATCTGCAAAGCCGAGTTGGGTTACAGCTGCAGCAGAATCACCACCACCGATAATGGTAGTTGCGCCCGTTGCTTCTGCCAAAGACTTTGCTACCGCAATAGTGCCCTTTGCGAAAATCGGGTTTTCAAACACGCCCATAGGTCCGTTCCAAATAACCGTTTTTGCACTCTTAACTGCGTTAGCGTAAAGTTCAGCAGTTTTGTCGCCGATATCAAGACCTTGCATATCTGCAGGGATAGATTCGATGTCGTAAGCGGTCATTTCAACTTCTGCGTCGATAGGATTGGGGAATTCTTTGGTTGCGTGAACGTCAACGGGAAGAAGAAGTTTCTTGCCGAGAGTTTCTGCCTTTGCCATCATATCTTTGCAGTAATCTATTTGTTCGTTATCAACGAGAGAAGTCCCAACTTCGTACCCCTTTGCTTTAAGGAAGGTATAAGCCATACCGCCGCCGATAATGAGAGTATCACATTTTTCGAGAAGGTTAGAAATAACTTTAAGTTTGTCTGCAACCTTTGCACCACCTAAAACTGCAACGAAAGGTCTAACGGGGTTTTCAAGAGCATCTGCCATAACGGAAAGTTCTTTTTCGATAAGGAAACCGCAAACTGCAGTATCAACGAAACCGTATTCAGCGATAGCAGCGGTAGTTGCGTGCGAACGGTGAGCAGTACCGAAAGCGTCGTTTACGTAAATATCGCAGTAAGAAGCGAGTTTTTTGCAAAGCGCTTCGTCTCTCTTTTCTTCACCAGCTTCGAAACGAGTGTTTTCGAGCAAGCAAACGTCGCCTTCTTTAAGACCTGCAACGGCAGCATCAGCAGAAGGTCCAACGAGATCTTCAGCAAATACTACTTCTTTGCCGAGTTTTTCAGAAAGTCTTACCGCTACGGGTTTAAGGGTGAATTTTTCTTTATCCTTAACGGCTTTCTTTAAGTATTCTGCTTTAGCCGCAGCCTGTTCTTCTACGGGAAGTTTTTCGACTGCTTTCTTTTCCTTTTTGGTTAAAGAGAAACCTTCGGTGAAAATATTGTGGGGTTTGCCCATGTGTGAACAAAGAATTACCTTTGCGCCGTTATCCATAAGATACTTGATGGTGGGAAGCGCGCCGTTTATACGCGTTTCGTCGGTAATAACACCGTCTTTCATAGGAACGTTAAAGTCCACTCTTACAAGACATCTTTTGCCTTTAACCTGTACGTCTTTAATTGATTTTTTATTCATAACCTTACTCCTAAATAAGTTTTTTTACATTGTATCCTATTTATTATATAAATAAAACCACCGTTTGTCAATCGTTTACGGTGGTTTTGATTGTCTTTTAGTTGGTTTTTTGCGCGTTTTCCATGCGAACGTATTTCTTTATACTCGTGCCAACGTTATAAACGTGGTCGCCTATTCTTTCAAGGTGAGATACCGTTTGCAAATATACCGAGCCAAGTTGGGCGGTACAAGCGCCTTTCTTTACCCTTTCGATATGTTTGTTTTCTAAATTTACGGCGATTTCGTCTATTTCTTCTTCCACGCTCTTTACTTCGGGAATTAGTTCCGCGTTTCTTTCGTCGAACGCGCTAATAGCCTTTTCGTAAAGTTCGTCTAGTTTATCTATCATAGAATTTAGTTCCGCCTTT
>JAFTIK010000041.1 GCA_017456945.1 Clostridia bacterium | reverse complement strand
TTTAGGTACGGGTAACGTAGGTGCAACTATCGCATACAATCTCGTTGTTCAGGGCGTATGTTCTGAAATCGTTTTAGTAGATATCAATAAAGAAAAAGCAGAAGGCGAAGCGCTTGACCTTTCTCAATGCGCAGCGTGCTGTCCTTCGGTAAAGGTATGGAGCGGTGAATATAAAGACGTAGCAGGCTCTGATATCGTAGTAGTAACTTTCGGCGTTGGCAGAAAGCCCGGTCAAACCAGACTTGACCTTGCAGGTATCAACGTAAACATCTTAAAGAGCGTTATTAGAGTAAACAATTTCGCAGAAATTGCGCCCGACGCTTTGTACGTTGTAGTTTCCAACCCCGTTGACGTTTTGACTTACGTTCTTATGAAAGAAGCAGGTCTTAAAAAAGAACAAGTTATCGGTACGGGTACGCTTTTAGACTCTAACCGTTTAATCCAAGCAGTTGCAGAATACTGCAAAGTAGATGCTTCAAACGTAAACGCTTACGTATTCGGTGAACACGGTGACGCATGTATGGCTCCTTGGAGTCTTTGCACCGTTTGCGGTATGCCTATTAAAGAATACTGCACCAAGATTATGGGCGTTAAGGCAGAAGAACTTGAAACCGAACTTGAAAACATTTATAAGGGTATGGTAGCGGCAGGCTCAAAGGTTATCAAGGCAAAAGGCGCAACCTTCTATGCAATCGCAGCGTCAACCGTTCAACTTATTAAAGCGCTCGTTGCAGATACCGATACTATTCTTTCGCTTGCAACTTATCTTGATGGTGAATACGGCGCTAAAAATCTTTGCACGGGCGTTCTTTGCAAAGTTGGCGGTTGTGGCTTTAAGCAGATTATTGAACTTCCCCTTCCTGAAGACGAAATGAAACTCTTCTCGGAAAAACTTGAATCTTTAGATAAAACGTTTGAAGCTCTCAACGTAAGATAATTTTTTAGAGCAAAAGGGAGTAGTTAACGCTTTAATAGCGTTCGCAACGTCGTCAGTACGGCTTTTTAGTCCGGTGTTGCGGAATTACTAAAGGTAGTTTTAACAAGACTTTTATCGTTAATAATACGATAGAAGTCTTTTAATTTTTAAGGAAAAACTTATGAAGATATTTATTTTAATTTTGTTTGTTTTAACTTACGTGGCAATCATTGCTTTCCCAAAATACAAACCGCACGTAACGGGCGTTGTAGCCCTTGTTTGCGCGGTATCCTGCGCAATTTCCGGGCATATGAAAGGGCAAGACTTTGCCGAAATGATAAACTATAACGTAATTATGATGCTAGTCGGCATAATGATTACGGTAGGGCTATTTACCGAATCTGGTATGCCGAATAAACTTGCGGACAAGTTGATTTCTAAAATCCCTAACGCATTGTGGATACTTGTCATTTTATCGGTATTAAGCGGTGTAATCTCGGCGTTCGTAGATAACGTTGCAACCGTTTTAATGCTTGCGCCTATAGGGCTAGCAATATCAAAAAAAGTGGGCGTTTCACCCATACCCGTAATTATCAGTATTGCAGTTTCTTCTAACTTACAAGGGGCTGCAACTTTGGTTGGCGATACCACTTCGGTTATGCTTGGTGGTTACGCAGATATGAGTTTCTTTGAATTCTTCTTCCTAGATGGTAAGTTCTCTATTTTCTGGGCAGTTGAACTCGGTATGTTACTCACTATCCCCGTATTAATTATTCTTTTCAGAAAGCAGAACAAAAAGTTCTCTTATAAATCTGAAAATGTAGAAGTTACCACTCTTTTCCCAACGATAATGTTGCTTCTCAATATGGCTGCGTTGGTTGCTTCGTCTTTTATACCTTTCCCGGAAGGGTTTTTGGCAGAAAATATTAACGGCATAATTTGTATGTCGTTCGGTATAATTTGCCTTATCTACCACTTAGTAACGGCAAAACCCAAAGAAGGGGAAGAGCAAGCAGGTTGCAAGAAACAAGCGCTTAAAACGGTTGTTGGCACGATAGACTTTACCACCGTATTATTCTTGCTTTTCTTGTTCGTAATAATAAAAGCAGTAGAATCGGTTGGAATTATCGCAGATATAAGCACCTTCTTTAAGTCGGTAGGTAGTAAGAACGTATTCTTGCTTTACACGCTTATCGTGTTCGGTTCGGTATTGATTTCTGCGTTTATCGACAATATACCCTACGTGGCTACTATGCTACCCGTTATCGAAGGCTTGGTGGTAGGCTTACCTGGGGTGTCGCCGTATCTGCTTTATTTCGGGTTGCTTTGTGGCGCAACGCTCGGCGGAAACCTTACGCCGGTAGGCGCGTCTGCAAACGTCGTAGGTATAGGTATTCTCAATAAAGAAGGGTATAAAGTTAAAGCGAGCGATTTCTTTAAGATAGGTATTCCGTTTACCTTAATGGCAGTTCTTGGCGGTTACGCGTTCTGTTGGTTCGTTTGGGGAATGTAAAAACGTAAAAAAAAGCGAGATTTTTGCTAAAATCTCGCTTTTTTATAACAATTTTGGTAAAATACTTGACAAACTTCGGGGTAGGGGAATATAATCTTTTTAGATAATTCTACAAAAGGAGAAAATTATGTTTGATGCGTGGAAAAAAATCTATTATAGTGGTGTTCAGGGCGATATCGTAAGAATCCCCAACAAGATGAAAGGTAGCGTTACCGATCGTGACGCAGGTCTTATGATTGCAACAATGGGTAAAAATCCTAGTCATAAGGACAAAAACGGAATGCGCCCTTGTGAATATTTCGGTTTGTGGCCTACTAAAGACAAGTCGGAAAGTTCTTACGTTTCCGGTTATACGGCAACGCAAGTATCTTCTGGTAGCGAAAAATATAGAATTACCGCAAACAAAGAATATCATAGCGAATATTTTGCTTTAGAAATTTTTCAAGGGTGTTCTGAAGATATTGCAAAAAATCCAAAATCTAACGTTAACCGTTGGTTAAAGGCTATTTCCTTCGTGCCTAGGGGATTTTGGTTCTGGATTATGTCTATTGCTTTGTCGTGCGTTATAGTTGGTATTCCTTTGTTGGTTGGCTGTATTATTCGTTTCGTTCAAAGCCGTATTGCAAAATCTTGTTTGAGAAAAGCAAAGAAGAGTTATAAGAAAGAAGGCCGTATAGTAGTATTCTAATATAAAAAATTTTTAATAATAAAACGCGTTATAGTTTATAACGCGTTTTTTTACTTTTCCGAATTGTATTCAATAAACTTTTTGCATGCTAACGATAAATAGCGGTTGCTCTTTTGGAATAGATATACGTTTCTAACCGTTTCTCTGTCCGAAAGCCTATAAAAACACATATCCGAGTGAGTGCTAATATTTTTTATTAAGGTATCACTAACGAAACAAACCCCAAGCCCAGAAGAAGATATGTTATAGGCGGTAACCTGTTGGTCAAGCGTAAAGTTTATTTTAGGCTCTAATCGGTGTTTTTTGAACAGTTTATTCGCTCTTTTACCCGTGTCGTTTTCAGGGTTTAACAGTATGAAAGGTTGGTCCTTAAACCTTTCTAAATCCACGCTAACCCCAAGGTTTTTGTGTTCGTCGGCTTTAATTTGATCGGCTATCATAGCGTATCTTTTAAGTTTTTGGTTAATATCGAAAGATGCGGGCACGGCAAGTAATAAAAACTCTGAAGAATATACGTTAGCAGTAATTTCTTCGTTGTTTATAACGGCGTTATCAACTACTATGTCTAGTTCGCCAACCATAAGTTTGTTCATAAGGTTTTTAGTACTGTCTTCAAATATTTCAAACTGAATTTTGGGGTGTTTTGCGTTGTAAGATGCAATCATATTCGGCAAAACGAAAGAAGAGAACATACTACTACCACCGATTTTAATCGTACCTGTAAGAAGATTAGTGTAGTCAAGCACGTACCTTTCAAAATCCCGTTCTTTCTGCTCAATCTCTAACGCGTATTTAACGTATTCCTTGCCCGTTTCGGTAAGCGAAATAGGCGAAGTTGAACGGTCGAAAATCTTAGCAGAAATCTTTTCTTCTAAACGCCTAATGGTTGCAGATAACGAAGGTTGCGAAACGTATAACTTTTCCGAAGCCTTGGTAAAACTGCCTTCTTTAAGAATTGCCAAAACGTAATCTTTATTGCGAAACATCTTTGCTCCTTTATATATAACTTGAAAGTTATAATAAGTATGATTTAATATGTATTTGATTATATCATAAATTTGTAGTATAATCAAGTTATCAGCTGAAATAAATTTAATAAAAGGTGCTGTAAATGCTAGAATACAGATTAGAGCAGGATTCGATAGGCGAAAAGCAAGTTCCTGTAGATGCGTATTATGGTGTACAGAGTCTTCGCGCGTACGAAAATTTTAAAATTTCCGGGCGAAAGGTACACCCTGAATTTATTAAGGCGATAATAGAAGTAAAAAAAGCGTGCGCTATTGCAAACGAGAAAGCGGGCGTAATTGATAAAAAGATTGCTAGCGCAATGGTTTCTGCTTGTGAAGAAATATTGCAAGGCAAATATTTAGATAATTTTATTGTAGATGCCGTTCAAGGTGGGGCGGGTATTTCGCTCAATATGAACGCCAACGAAGTGGTTGCAAACCGCGCGATAGAAATTTTAGGTGGCAAGAAAGGCGATTACACAATCGTTCACCCAAACGACCACGCCAACTGTGGGCAATCTACTAACGACGTTTTTCCGTCTGCAGGCAAGATTGCGCTTATAAGGCTTATAAATAAACTAATCCCTACGCTAGAAGAATTTTATTCGGCGCTTTTAGAAAAGGCAGAAGAATTTAAAAGCGTAATAAAAATGGGTAGAACGGAAATGCAAGACGCCGTGCCCATAAGTTTCGGTCAATCGTTTAGGGCTTACGCAAGCGCTATTAAAAGGGATATCGAAAGGCTTAAAAACTCGGTAAAAGAACTATCATATCTCAATATGGGTGGCACGGCTATCGGAACGGGCATAAACGCAGATAAAAGCTATATAAAAAATATCGTTCCCACCTTATCAAGCGTTACGGGGCTAGATTTAGTTCAAGCCCAAGACCTTATAGATTCCACGCAAAATTTAGATTGTTTCGTGTCGGTATCGGGTAGCGTAAAGGCGTGCGCAACAAACCTTTCTAAAATGGCAAACGATTTGCGCCTTATGTCGTCAGGTCCTAGAACGGGCTTTTCCGAAATAATCCTACCGCCAAGGCAGAACGGCTCTTCCATAATGCCGGGTAAAATCAACCCCGTTATCCCCGAAGTAATAAATCAAATTGCTTTTAACGTTATCGGCAACGATATGACCGTTACAATGGCAGTAGAAGCAGGGCAGTTAGAACTAAACGCTTTCGAGCCTATTCTCTTTAAGTGCTTGTTCGAGTCGGTAGAAACGCTCACGAACGGGGTAAAGGTATTTACCAAAGACTGTATTAAAGGGGTAACCGTCAACCAAGATAAATGTACCGACGAAGTGGAAAGAAGTATCGGTATAGTAACCGCGCTCTGCCCGTACGTTGGGTACACAAAGGCGTCTAAACTCGCAAAAAAGGCGTTAAGAGAAAATAAGCGCGTTAAAGACGTTATAAAAGAAGAAAAAATCTTGCCCGAACAAGATATCGTAAAGATACTTGACCCAAGCAAGATGGTTTAATAACTTTGATATATTCCCGTCCTTTTGGTCGTCATTTTTTTAGGCGGGGGTAAAATGAAAGGCAGGTGAAAACCTGCCTTTTTATTTTTTATAAAATTAAATTAGTTTAGTTCGATACCCGACGGGGAGAACATAAAAATATTTTTTTCCATTTCGTAAACCCCACCGTCAAGCGCGTAAATCGCGCCGGAAAGCATATCTAGAACACGAATTGCCGTTTCGGGTTTTAGCGCGTTAAAATGCACGATAGCCGACTTGCCAGCCTTTATAGCGTCAATAATAGTTTCCACGTCGTTATAAGAAGTGGGGCTAAAAACGCTTACGGGTCCACTCCTTGAATGTTGAGTTTTGGTTGGAATAGACTCAAACTCACGCGTAGAGCTTTGGTTGGTAGTTTTGGTTTTCGGTTCTCTACCGTACAAATCAAATAATCCCATTATTATTTTCTCCT
>JAFTIK010000040.1 GCA_017456945.1 Clostridia bacterium | reverse complement strand
GGCGCTCTAAAGCCGCGTCCTTTTCAATATACTTTCTATATTCGTCAATCGTGGTCGCGCCTATGGTTTGCAATTCCCCCCTTGAAAGCATGGGTTTTAAGATGTTTGCAGCGTCCATATTGCCTTCACCCGTGCTACCTGCGCCAACGATATTATGAATTTCATCAATGAAAAGAATTATATTGCCGTTTTGTTTTACGGTATCTATTGCGTTTTTAAGGCGTTCTTCAAAGTCGCCACGGTATCTTGCGCCCGCAAGCATACCCGCTATATCAAGCGAGAAAACCATTTTATCTGCCAAAAGTTCGGGGACGTTTCCCTTGACTATGGCTTGCGCAAGCCCTTCTACGACAGCGCTTTTGCCGACCCCTGGTTCACCTATTAAAACGGGGTTGTTTTTCGTTCTTCTTGAAAGTATTTGTATAACTCTATCTATCTCGTTCTTTCTGCCGATAACGGGGTCCAGTTTGCCGTTTAAGGCTTGTTTGTTTAAGTTTACGCCGAACTTACCTAATTCACCCAAGTCGTCGTTATCAGCGTGAGAAGGCGACTGTTTAGTAGTGTATTGAGAGCCTGCGTTAACCGCTTCTTTCCTAAAGAACATATCGCTAGGATTACCTTCGTCGGAATAATCTTCTTCGTCGGGCAACGAGCCCATAAGGCGCTCTTCAATATACTCTGCCATACCTTCCACGTCCACGTGTAAGTATCTTAAAATGTTTACGGCTACGCTATCCGTTTCAGAAAGCAGAGCAAGCAAAAGGTGCTCCGTTCCAACGTAGCCAGAGTGTGATTTAAGGGAAATATCCACAGCCTTTTCCAAAAGGCGTTTGGTGCGTGGTGTAAACATATTCCCCGGTATTATTAGTGATTTATCTATAGTTTTTTGAAAGTAAAATAAAAATCTGTCGTTGCTAACTTCGGCTTCGCGAAGAAGAGCCGCCGCCCTACCTTCGGTAGCGTTCATAAGCCCGTACAAGATATGTTCGCTACCTATATATCTGCTACCAAATCTCTTGGCTAGCCTTGTAGCGAGTTCCAAAACTTGATTTACGTTTTGTGAAAAAGCGTCGTAGTACATATTACTCCTTTATTTTTTGCAATTTCTTTCTAACTATCTCTGCTCGATACAAATCTCTATCTACCGCAGATAATCTTTTACCGTATTGTTCGCAAATGTTTGCAGGTCTTGCCTTAATGATAAGTTCATCTATTTCCCAAAGATTTTCTAGGTTTATAAAACCCATCATTGCGCCAAGTTTTACTTGGGCTATATGCGACAAAAACTCGTTATAATCGAGCAATACGGCGTTGGTGAGTATGCCGTAAGCCTTGCCCGTTCTATCCATAGTTTTTAGTTCGCGCGTGGCGCAAAGCCTTTCCATTTGCTCGCGCTCGGCTTTACATATCTCTATTACCGTGTTTTCTACTTCTTGAATTATTTCGTACTCGGAAACGCCGAGCGTTACTTCGTTGCTAATTTGATAAATATACCCTTCGGCTTGACTGCCTTCGCCGTAAAGCCCCCTAACCGTAAGCCCTAGCCGTGCAACTTCTTTTATCATTGCCGAAATTTTTCCGCTTTCGGTTAGCGCGGGTAAAAACATCATTACCGACGCCCTTAACCCCGTGCCTAGATTAGTTGGGCACGCCGTTAGATAACCGAATTTTTCATCAAACGCTAGGTCGAGATTTTTACCCAAAGCGTCGTCCACCCGTTCAAGTCTTTTATACGCTTCGGTTAAACACAAGCCTTTCATAAAGCATTGTTCCCTTATAACGTCTTCTTCGTTAACCATTATTGAAATGCTTTCGTCTTGGTTGATAAGGGCTGCGCCACATTGACGGTTTTCTATTAAATTTTGGCTTATTAGATGGCGTTCTTTCATGGCTTCGAGTTTTAGTTCGGACATATTCGACATGAAAAATAGGTCGAAGGTATCGCAACGAACTAACGCGCGATTAACTTTCTTTACGATTTCCCTAGCCACCGTAGGGTCTGCTACTCTAAACGGGTAGTTTGCAAGGTTTCTTGCAAGCCTTACCCTTGACATTATTATATTGCCCTTATAAAGATCGGGGCGAACGGTATTTTCCATTACAGTATCCCCCTTTTCTTTAATTCGCTTGCGAGCGACATAATACTTTCAGACAAGTTTCTAACGTCGGTAAATCTACCGTCTAAAACCGCTTGTTCTTTTTCTGCGATTAGATTGTGATATTCTGCTAAAAGTTCCTTGTCTAATTTGGTTACGTTAGGGGTTTTGCCCACGTGAAAAGTCCTACCCTGTATCTTGTTTAGGGCAAGTTCTATTTCCGTCTTAAACGCCTTATAGCACTCGGGGCAACCGAGCATTCCCGTATCGTAAAACTCCGAAAGAGAAGTTTTGCAGTTTCTGCAATATTTATCGTACATAATTTACTTAAATTTTTTGCGCTAACTCTTTTATAAATTCTTTGGTCTGTTCACCAAGTTCTTTGCTTCTTAAAGCGTATTCTACGTTTGCGCGAATATACCCCATTTTATCGCCGACGTCGTAACGCTTACCTTCAAAACAAGTAGCAACGAGTTCGCCACGTTCGGCAAGTTGGTCTAAAGTGTCGGTGAAGTAAAGTTCTCTACCCTTGGGTTTAAGCGTTTTAAGCATAGGCATTGTGCCTTCTGCCAAAACGTATCTACCTATTATTGCGTAGTTGGAAAGGGCTTCGTTTATAGACGGCTTTTCCACGATACGCTCTACCGTCATAATCCCGTCGTCATCTTCTTCCTTAACGCCGATATTGCCGTATTTACTTACGTCGTCGCCAAACACTTCCATGGTGGAAAGAACGCTTTTACCCGTCTTTTCATACACTTCAGCAAGGCGTTTCATACACGGCTTATCACCTTCGCCCGCGTAAATCAATTCGTCGCCAAGCAAGAGCGCGAACGCGTCGTTGCCGATAAAGGGCTCTGCGCACAATATTGCGCCTGCAAGCCCGTTGGGAACTTCTTGCACCACGAAGTTTACGTTGAAACGGTGAGTTTCCTTTGCGATTTGATAAAGGTCGTGTTTACCATCTTCAAGCAAGGTTTGTTCTAAACTTTCGTTTACGCTAAAATGATCCTTAATAACTTCTGAATTAGGGCTTACCACTATTACTATATCTTCTATACCAACCGAAAGTAGTTCTTCGGCTATGTACTGAATAGTGGGCTTATCAAGCACCGAAAGCATGGGCTTTGGTACGGCTTTGGTTATAGGCAAAAATCTCGTTCCTAGCCCTGCCGCTGGTATAATTGCTTTTGTCAGTTTTCTCATATTTTCCCTTTAATCCTATTTAAAGTTTTTATTTTCGAGCGCTTTGATTTTTTCCACTCTGCGCGCGTGGCGTTCGTCGCCCGAGAAGGGGGTGGAAATAAAGGCTTCTACTATTTCCAAGAAAAGCCCCGGGCCTACGACTCTTTCGCCGAGAGCCAAAACGTTGGCGTCGTTATGCAATCTGGTCATCTTTGCAGAGAATACGTCGTGACAATGCCCGCAACGGATTCCTTTAACCTTGTTTGCCATTATGCTC
>JAFTIK010000007.1 GCA_017456945.1 Clostridia bacterium | reverse complement strand
AATAATAAAGTGGTGCAAAACATAAAGATTAAAGTGTAGATAATTAGAAACGGGTTATAGCCAAAATTACTTAAAAATCAACAAAAAAAGTCAAAATATTTAGATATAGTGGGGTTAAAATGTATTTTGCCGTTCTCAAAAAAAGGTGGATAACGTTAGTTGGTTGTTTGCTTATAGGCGTTATTACCGCGGTAGGCGTGGGGTTTGGCGTTAACGCCTTGTCGGTTTCTAGCAAAGCAAGCAGAAAACTACCTATTTATAGGGTGAACACTAATGAAAAAAAGATTGCAATTTCTTTTGATTGCGCTTGGGGCGTAGATTATACCGACCAACTGCTTTCCACTATGAAGAACGAAAACGTAAAATGCACCTTTTTTGCCGTAGAGTTTTGGGTGGAAAAACACCCCGACTACGTAAAGAAAATCGACGAGCACGGGCACGAGTGGGGAACGCACTCTGCAACCCACCCGTATATGAGCAAATTAGATAAACAAGCGGTTATAAAGGAACTTTCTTCTTCTCGGCAAGCCATAGAAAATATTACGAGCAAGAAGGTAGAAGTTTTTCGCCCGCCGTACGGTGATTATAACGATAATCTTATACAAACGGCAACCGAACTCGGGCTTTTCACTATTCAATGGGACGTTGATAGTTTAGACTGGAAAAACTTATCGGCAAGCGAGATAGAAAAAAGGGTGGTTTCAAGGGTGAAAAACGGCTCGATAGTGCTTTTCCATAACCAAGGTTTGCACACGGCGGAAGCGCTACCTAATATTATAAAGAGTTTAAAAGAAAAGGGGTTTGAGTTCGTTACGGTAGGCGAACTTATTTATAGAGATAATTTTACCGTACTGCCAGACGGCAGTCAACAGTTAAAAAATTAGAAATTATTTGGAGGAAAAAATATATATGAACTATTTAACGGAGAAAAACAATCAAGTTTTTATCAGCGGAGAAATCGTTTCGGGCGCAGAGTTTTCGCACGAAGTTTACGGCGAAGGTTTTTACGAAATGAACGTGCTTGTAAAACGCCTTTCAGGGCAGGGCGACGTGTTGCCCGTAACCGTTTCAGAACGGCTTATTGCAGATAAAGATTTAGACGTTGGCGTAACTATTAACGCTATCGGTCAGTTTAGAAGTTACAACAAACTCGTTGACGGCAAGTCTAAACTTATGCTTACGGTATTCATCAGGGAAATCCCTGAAAACGTGGTGGTTAAAAACCCAAACTGCATAGTGCTTACCGGCTACGTTTGCAAACCACCCGTGTACAGAACTACACCTTTTAATAGGGAAATAGCCGACCTTTTAATAGCGGTAAACCGGTCTTATAATAAGTCGGATTATATTCCATGTATTGCTTGGGGCAGAAACGCGCGCTTTGCAAAAAATCTTGCAGTTGGCGAAAAGATTGCCGTGGTCGGCAGAATTCAGAGCAGAGAATACCAAAAGCGAATTACCGACGACGACGTTAAAACTTTAACGGCTTACGAAGTGTCAATAAGTAAATTGCTTGCATACGATAACGTGGAAAATTTCGACGTAAACGAAGAGTTTTCTTATCTAAACGTTATCGACGAACGAAACGGGGAAAACCCGTACGTTTACGAAAACTAAAAAAGCGAACTAAAGGCGTGTAAATAGATTTAAATAAACTAAAAGACTAGCGAAAAATTTTTCGTTAGTCTTTTATAATGTCTAAAAATTTCTACGTGAAGAATAGCAACTCGGCTTGTTTTTATTCAAAAACTCTTTTTACCGTAAGCGTAAATTCTTTCAAGTTTATCGTTAGTATATAAGTTCCCGATTCGGTTAGGTATATATCGTTAGCCACGAAACCATCAACGTCGATAACCGATAATTGATATTTCATACCCAACTTGGGGTAGATGGACGGTATATCAACGTAAGGGTCGTTAATTTTGCCTTGCGCCACGAATTCATACTCAAAAAGATATGGCGTTGCGCTATTTTTTGCAGTAAGTTCGTTACCCTTATCCCACTCGACTTGGCAGTAATAACTTGCAGTATCGGGATTTTGAAGTTCAAGCCTTAACACGTAAGTTTTTGCATTAAAGTAGATTTTATAAGTACCGCCAACGTGTACTTGCACTTTTCTATTGTTATAAATATCGTAGTATATTAAAGTATCAAGCAAACTAGGTTCAACCGTCATTTTATAATTTCCCGTATGTGAAGCGTTATAAAAGCCGATAGACGCATTAAGCGGGATTTCCGTTTGAATGTAATATTCGTTAGTTCCAACGTCTAAAGTCATAGGCGTATAACTATAATTAGAAAGCGAAACGTGAACGTTAAGTTCGCAAGTTTTTATGGTTTCATAAACGGGCGTATCAATATCGCCAACTTTAACCATATCAATAGCAAAAGTTTCAACGTCTAAAATAATATCGTAAACGCCTTGCTTAATAACGTTTATTTGCAAGGGCGAGCCTTTGGGCGTATATTCGATTTCTGCATACTCTTGGTCGTTAGTATCGCTCATAATAACGAAAAGTTGCCCTAAATCGCCAAACTTTTTATAATAAAGAACTTGTATAAAATCTTCTAAGTAAAGATAGATATTGCGATAAATACGCTTATTTTCGTTATTTTTATCTAAAACGAACGGCCTATTTGTAGAATAATTTCCGTTAATTTCAGTAACCAAATCAACCGAAGTCGAAGTGTAATAAGTTTCGCCGTCAATATAAATATTATCGTCGTCAATCGTAGGTGAAAACTCGTTTAAATCAACCGAATTATCAATTTGTGGAAGTTCACCGCCATCGTCGTCACCGTCGTCAGACGAGCCAAGAAGATCGCACCCAGCGAGCGCAAAAGCGTTAAAAACTAGTAGCAACGCCATTATCAAAAACAAAAACTTCTTTTTCATTTAAGTCAAGCCCCCTTTTTTTGTATTATATCACAGTAAAAAACAAAAATCAACCCCGCTTTAAAAATACGCGCCGTTACAGAGTTTATTACCATTAAATATAAGCGTAGCGATAAACTTATATCGCTACGCCACTAAAGGTTTAAAATAAGTATTCAAGTTTGCTTTCAAGTTCGGTGTAGTGGGTAATATTAACGTAGTCCATACCGCCAAGCCTTACGTGGCTATCTCCGCCACCGTCTTCAAAGTCGTCGCCAACGAAAAGAATTTCTTGCTTTTTAATGCCGTGTTCTTCAGCGTAACGCATGGTAGCAAGGTATTTGTTATACTTGGCGTCAATAAAGTCAAAGGAAGAAGAACCACCTATATAGACTGCGTATTCGGGGAAATAAGATTTTACTTCTTCGTACATAAGGCGGCGTTTTTTTCTGTCGGGGTCAAAAACGAGTTTGTCTTTAATGTCGGCTTTAGTGCCGAGTAGGGGAACGGTAACCATACCGCAGGGGTGAAATTCCACGCTTTCCCCTTTATAATCGTCGTGCCCGTATTTTTTGCGTAGCATACCGATTATCTTGTTAAAGTATTCTCTGTCGGGGTAAGCCTTGTCTTCTCTTACCATGGTAAACTTACCGTCTATAATTCTAGCATCTTCCATGCCGAAGTTTCCAAGCACGTCGATAGGGAATTGCCCAAGTTGGTCGTATATACGGCGAGCCGTGCCTGCGCCAACCATTAGAAGTTTATATTTTTTAGAAAGCCTTTCAAGCACCGAACGGTTTTTATCGTCTAACTTGGTGCGGTGTTGGGTAAGCGTTCCGTCAAGGTCAAAGCAAATGAGTTTTTTCATAGTTCCCCCGTTAGAAGTATTTAGCCATAATTAGGGGTTTAATTTTTTCGGTAAGGTTAAGTTTGTTAGCGAGCGTTAAAACGGTAAATCTGTCGCGAACGGTGTAAGCCTTTTCAATGGTTTCTTCCATAGTTTCTTTTCTTACGCCTATTTCAGAGAATTTCGTGGGGCAACCCATGCCTTCTAGCATAGATTTAACCTTTTCCACCGTGGGAAGTTGACGCGCGTATTCGTAAACCTTTTCGCACCCGTTAAACTGTATCTTGTTTTCAAGAATATAATTGTAAATTTCAATGGAAATCATACACCCTATAGCAACTTTAATGCCGTGCATAGGTATCTTTTCGCCACGGCGAACGAAATCCATTTCCAAGAAGTGGGAAATATGGTGTTCGCTACCGCTTGCGGGGCGAGAGTTTCCACATTCCGCCATAGAAAGCCCTGCAACTACTAACGCGTTCATAAGTTTTGCAACGGCGTCGGGGGAATAGGTGGTAAGTTGGTCGTAAGCGCCAACGCAAGAGTTTAGCGCTTCTTCCATCATAGTAAAAGCCTTTTGATTGATTTCTTCGCCGTTTACGGCGTTAGCCATTTTCCAGTCGGTAAGGCAGGTGTATTTACCAACAATATCGCCAAAGCCCGCAGCCGTCATAATTCTCGGCGCGTGGCAAACTATATCAAGGTCGATAAGAATATCCGACGGTGTGTTTACCGTGTCGGTAACCTTAACTCCACCACGCATAAGAGCAGCCCCAGCCGAACAGTACCCATCCATACTAGGCGCGGTTGCAAGAACACCGCTTTCAATATTTAATCTCGTAGCCACCGACTTTGCCATATCGTTAAGCGTGCCACTACCTACGGCAAGAACGTAATCTGCCTTTTTAGCAATATTAAAAGCGTATTCGCACTTGTCTTCAGAAGGCACTAGTTCAACGTCGGGATAGTAAACGTCGAGCACGGGGGTAGAATTATCTTTTAGTTGATTGATAATTTTTTCTGCAAAAGGTTTGGTGTTAACGTCGTACATTACTGCAACCGTTTTACCGTTAACCCTTTCAAAGAAAGTTTTAAAGCCCGTTTGGTTGCGATATTCTATGTTCATAAACTGCTCCTTAAAAGTGTTTTAAGATTTTTTTCTCAATACGAAATAGGTGGTAGTACCGCAAACGGAAGCCATTACGGCAATAATTATAAGAATATTTCTTACCGTAGTGTTTGCGGGGTTAGTGATAGCATCCGAGCGAATATACGCGCGCACCCAGCCTGCGTCGGTTTTATACGCAACGTAAGCAACGCCTTTTTCCGTGCTAAATAAACGAACGGTTTGGTTCTTTTTAAGCGCGTCTATTTTGGTGGATAATTCTTTGTCGCTATAAATTTTGGTTGCGTTTACTTTAACAACCGTATAATCTTCCCAAACGAAATCTTGGCTTAAAATTTCCACGGTAAAATCTACGGGAATATAACCGCTATAAGTTTCCTGCCCAACGGTAAATGATGCGAAATAGTATTCTTTGTTAAGAAAACTAATTTTAGCCACGGGGTTAATTATCTGTTTTACGGATAAGCGAACGTTTTCGCCGTCGGTTAAAACGAAGGCGTCTTCCATAGTAATAATGGGAATATAATATCCGTTAACGCCCGTAGTTACGAACGCTTGCGTAGGCACTTCAGTCTGTTTTTCAGGGGTAACGTCTTTAAGTTCGTTTGATCTAGCAAGAATAATTTGGTCTTGGTTTACGAGTAAGGATAAATCTACCGATCTATTTAGCCCGTCGGTTGCCGTAAACGAACATATGAACAAGGTTTCACTCGTTTGCTCGCTAACCTTGTCAAAGGTGATTTGGTCGTTTTGTTTAACTTTTATCGAGAAGGCGTAATTGTCGTCTTTAGTTGCGCAAACCTTAAAGTCGTTGAGTTTAGCGTTTTTATCGGTAATTACGAAATTTTCAGGAAGTTTAAGCGAATCGATAGCGATTACGTCAAGCCCGTTCACTTTACATAAAAGTTCTTCGCCTTGGTAATAAATAATTACTTCGCTCTTTTCAAAGCCAAGCGCAAGCGATTTTACGTTAGTTGAAGAATAGTCACCTTGTAGGGTATAGGCTTGCCAAGCGTCGCCGTTAAGGGTGTAGATATCCCCGTCTGCAAGCGCAAATAAAGAGCCCGTTAGGTCGCATCTCAATTCGGTTACGGCGTTAAGGGTAGCAAGCTCTTCTAGGTCGTAACCGGTATCAGACGGCGTTAGTTTATAAACTTTATCCGTTCCGTCGGAAAGGTAAATGTTGTTTGCTAGGTCAACGGTAATCGTTGATAAAAAGGTTTCCGCTTGATAAACTTGGGTGAATTCCGAAAGGGTATTATCTGTGGAATAAACGTAGCCTTT
>JAFTIK010000039.1 GCA_017456945.1 Clostridia bacterium | reverse complement strand
CCGCGTCGTATTCAAAGTCTTTAGCGTCGTGAGATATTTGGCTAAAAGTAGGGGCGACCATGCCGTAATAAATACCGTCAACGTATACGGAAAAACCGTATTGTAAAACTATCGTTTCGTGTTTGGCAACGCCTACGTTTGCAAGAACGGCTTTTATGGCAATATAGGGTGAGTTAGTAGTAAATCTAATTCTACCGCCCGAAGTGTGCCTATTTAGGTTAGAAACCCCTTCGTTTACTTGGTCGGCAATATTTTGGGGCATACGAAGATAATGACCTAATTCGTTAGAATAAGTTATTCCGTGAACGGAAAAATTGCTAGATAATACCGAACGCCATTTAACGTCTTGTTTGGTAACCGTTTGAGTGGCGAAATTTTTATCTATTTTTGCTAAATCCATCTTCTAACTCCTTTTTATAAGTTTATTAAAGCAATGGCAACAGCGCCTATTCCAAAGCCAAGCCATTGCCACCAGTTAAGTTTTTCCTTAAATGCAAATAAAGAAAAAAGCATAGATACTATTAATCCACCCACGGCAATTACGGGGTAGATAACGCTTGGCGAAAGACTACTGGTCGCTAAAAGTATTATAAAAAGGTTAAGCAAGAAGTTCATTACGCCCGCGCTTGCAGGGAAAAACCATTCCTTTTTAAACACGATAAGGCTTTGTGATTTATCGCTTTTAGCAAATATAACGCCACATACCACGCTTGAAATAAAAAGGGTTATAACCATAAGCAGACTTCCGTGCTTTCCGTCGAACGCCGTTTGTTGTTCTCTTTGTAATATGGTGCAGAAAGCGTTTGCGCAAAGGGTTAATGTAGCCCAAAAAACCCATTTTAACGATACTGTTTTATTCTTGTCCGTTTTGTTTTTTGGTGGAAGAACGCAAAGGCTTAAACTTACGGCTACTAAAACTAGCCCAACTATAGTCGTTATCGTTAAAGGTGCGCCCCAAAAAATTAAACCCCAAATAGTAACGAAGATTAAAGAAGACTGTAACATTAACGAAGTTAACGCAACAGAACCTGCTTTTAGCGCCTTAATGTTGGCTATAATCGTTATTGAAAAGCCCACCCCCATCAATAGCGCGTAAGGCAAGACTTTAACGTCAAAACTAAAATTGAAAAGGAAGAACAAGCACCAACATAAAAAGGTAAAAATTGATCTTGAAAAATTAAAAAGCGGGGTTTGGTCTTTTAAGTGTGAAGTGTGGCGATTAAAGTAGCCCCCGCACACGCTAGAAGAAGCCATGCAAAAAACCGAAACCGTTAGAAACAGATAAGGCATAGTTCACCTTAAAATTTTTTTTTAAATTATATAACTTATTAAAGGTTTAGTCAACGAAAAAAAGAAAATGCCCGTAAAAACGGGCAAAATTCTTATTCGTTGCAGAAAAAAGAAGTTGACGGCGCGGCGTTGGGCTTTCTGCCAACCGAAGTGTTGTCTTCTCTGCGGTTTCGTAGTTCGGGAACGGGGTTAACGTCTTTTTGAAAACGGTAATCCATGCCGTAACGGTTTATAAACTGTTCTATTACGTCGTGAGAAGGCACTATCGTAACGTTGGGGTTAATTAGTCGTTGATACGCAAAGAAATCGGCATCTGAAGGCAAATCTTTAACCTTAACGTAATCTTCACGGTTTGTGGTGAATTGAACGGTGTCCCCCAAGATTTTGCGCACGTAATCGATATTTTCGTGTAAAGATATAGGCGCGGGGAAGTCACCGCAAGGTATAACTTCTTGCCAGTCCTTACCCTCGTATTTTTTAAGAAGTTCAACGGCCTTATGCAAATGCGCGATTTCAAAAGTAAGGTTTTCTTCCCAAAGATTTTTCACGTACGGGTCGGTTTCCGTCATGTAGCACGACCAGTAGAGATAACATTCGCAAAATTCGTGCCACAAAAGCATTTCTAGCCATGTTGCGCCACAATCCATAAGCGATTCGTAGTGGGTAACGTGTTCTTCTTCTACAAGAGCAATTTCTTGGTAGAGTTTTCTGCCCGTTTCCGTGCGCGCGAAATTAGTTACGTTCATATAGTAGTTCATAGTTTGCTGTTCGGCAGCCGTTATTATCATTGTGTTTAGAACGGTTTGAACGTCAGATGTGGCGGAGTTTACGTTTCGTTTAACGTTGTCTTTCGGAAATCTATGGTGGGATATAGTAGGTCTTCCAGGCATTATTTCGGTGTATCTACCTACCAACCACTCGGCGTAAACGCCTTGTTCCATTTCTAAAAGATTTGCGTAGCGATAAAGGTGGTCAAAGTCTTCTAATAGCGCAAAATCAAGCGCCGTCTTAACGTTGCAGTCGGGCTCTCTTTTTGCAAGTTCGGCGGTAAGATCTACGGCTAACTGTTCGTATCCGATAGTATGTTCTAAAATGCTTTCGTCTTTGGGTTTTAAAAGAGATATTTTAAGTTGTTGTTGTTTTTCTACCATACGGGTTAGCGCAAGTTCTCTGCGTAGGTCGTTATCGCAGGTGTGCCTGCATAATTGATGCGAGAACCAGTTGGCTTCAAACTCCGTGCCGTTCATAAGAATTATACGGCATTTGGTATAGGGGTTTACTTCTTTTTTGTCGTAAGGCTTGGGGTACATTTGTCCCCAGTTTTGCAAGGTTTTTTCTATTGCGCGTGGTTTTTCTTTAAAAGGATTCATTTCTATCTCCTTAATTTTTCGTTCCATATACATTATGTGAAAAATCTTGCTTTTGTCACGAAAAAATCGTTGACACTAGCTTTTTTTAGTGCTATACTACTTGCATAATCGATGATGTTTTCAGAATCTAACGAAACTGAAGACGGAGAAACTCTGGAGAATCTCAAGTTATTTTGAGTGCCGAAGGTGCAAAGGGTTAACCCCTAATCTCTCAGGCAAAAGGACAGAGCAGGCTTTAATTTTTATATTATTGTTTCTGCGCGGATTTTCAAGAGTTGCTCAACGTCGAGCAACTTTTTTTCTTTTTTAGGAGGCGTTTATGCAAGAGTTTTTAATCTGGTTGGAAACGGCTATCGGTAAAGTTAACGAAGTGCTTGCCGATTACATTTTAGTCGTTTTGCTTATCGCAGTAGGGCTTTTCTTTACTGTTCGCACCCGTTTCGTTCAAGTTCGTTGTTTTGGGCAGGGAATGAAAAAGGTGTTTGGTGGTATAAAATTAAAAGGCGAAAAGCATAAAAGTGGTATGAGTTCCTTTCAAGCGGTTGCTACCGCTATCGCAGCGCAGGTCGGAACTGGTAATATTGTCGGCGCGTGCGGCGCTATTTTAACCGGTGGACCGGGGGCGATTTTTTGGATGTGGATAATTGCTTTTTTGGGTATGGCAACCATTTACGCCGAAGCAGTTCTCGCTCAAAAAACCAAAAAGATAAATGAAGACGGCTCGGTTTCGGGTGGGCCCGTTTATTATATTCGCGCGGCTTTTAAGGGCAAGTTTGGTAAGTTTTTAGCAGGATTTTTTGCAGTTGCTATCGTAATTAGCCTTGGGTTCGTGGGGGCAATGGTTCAATCTAACTCTATAAGCACGGCGGTTGCTAGCGCAGGGGGTTTTGAATACACCAAATGGGGGTGGATTGCAGGCGCTATTATAGCTATCGTTACTGGGGTTATAATTATAGGTGGCGCGCAAAGAATTGCATCCGTTACCGAAAAGATCGTGCCCATTATGGCTATTATGTATATCCTTGGCGGGTTAGTTGTTTTGGCTATCAATATAACGGCTGTTCCTACTGCGTTTTGGTATATAATTAAGTATGCTTTCACTCCCCAAGCCATTATCGGTGGTGGGGTTGGCGTTGCATTGAAAAAGGCTATTAGTATGGGCGCAAAACGCGGGCTCTTCTCTAACGAAGCAGGTATGGGTTCTACACCGCACGCACACGCTCAAGCAAACGTTAAAACCGCGCACGAACAGGGTACTGCCGCTATGGTAAGCGTATTTATCGATACTTTCGTAGTTCTTACCCTTACTGCGCTTATAGTTATTACTTCTATTTACGTAAATAATCCTAAAATGTTGGATGCGGTAGATGCTAATAATATGGTGCAAATGTCTATTTCAAGTGTTTTTGCAAACGCAAATACCGGCTCTATCGTGGGCGCTATTTTCGTTGCTATCTGCCTTACTTTCTTTGCTTTTTCAACTATCGTTAGTTGGAACTTGTTCGGTAGAATAAATTTTGAATACTTATTTGGCAAAAAGGCTACGATAGTTTATTCAATCGTTTCGTTAATTTTCGTTTTCTTGGGCTCGTTGCTTTCTAACGGGCTGGTTTGGAATTTTAACGATTTCTTTAATTATCTTATGGTAATACCTAACGTAATTGCCTTGTTTGCGCTTTCGGGTATGGTAGTTAAAGAACTTAAAGAAAACGGAAAGGGTAAGTCGGCGGGCGAAACGCCAAACAAACCCTTGTCGCTTGAATTAAAAGATAAAAATTAGATTAGGTTTTTAGCCGTGGTAAAAGAAAATAACCACGGCTAATCTTTTAAAATAAGGTTTAAAATAAAAAATAAAAAAATTTTTGATAAACCACTTAAAAGTAATTGACAAACTTAAATAATTTGGATATAATACATAAGCATTTGACGAAAAGTGTCGTCGAAAAATGTCTGACATGGCGGCGTAGCTTAGTTGGTTAGAGCGGCCGGTTCATACCCGGCAGGTCGTTGGTTCGAATCTGACCGCCGCTACCAGTTAAAAACGTTGGCGCGTCGCGTCAGTTCATATAAAGGCAGTAGAAACTGCCACAGATCAAGGCCCCTTGGTCAAGCGGTTAAGACACCACCCTTTCACGGTGGTAACATGGGTTCGATTCCCGTAGGGGTCACCAAACAAAGTAAAGACGAACCCGTTTCCTTTAGGAGACGGGTTCGCCTTTGTTTTTATGTT
>JAFTIK010000006.1 GCA_017456945.1 Clostridia bacterium | reverse complement strand
GGCGTTCTTACGGGTAAAGGGCTTAATTACGGTGGCTCGCTTGCTAGAAAAGAAGCAACTGGTTACGGTCTTTGCTATTTCACTAACGAAATGCTTCAAGCAAACGGCAGTTCTTTTGAAGGTAAAACCGTTCTTATTTCAGGCTCTGGCAACGTAGCAATCTACGCTTGTGAAAAGGCTACTTCTTACGGCGCTAAGGTAGTTGCAATGTCAGATAGTAACGGCTATATCTATGATAAAGACGGTATCGACCTTGATCTCGTAAAACAAATTAAAGAAGTTGAAAGAAAGAGAATTAAAGAATACGTTAACGCTCGTCCTTCTGCTGAATATCACGAAGGTTGTAAGGGTATTTGGACTATTCCTTGCGATATAGCTCTTCCTTGCGCAACCCAAAACGAAATCGACGGGGAAAGCGCAAAGGCTCTCGTTAAGAACGGTTGTAAGGTAGTTTCTGAAGGCGCAAACATGCCTTCTACCCCCGAAGCAATCGATACTTACCTTTCTAACGGTCTTCTTTACGGACCTGCAAAGGCTGCAAACGCAGGTGGCGTTGCAACCAGCGGTTTAGAAATGAGCCAAAACAGTTTAAGACTTTCTTGGTCGTTTGAAGAAGTTGACGAAAGACTTCATAACATTATGAAATCTATCTTCAAAGCGTGCGACGAAAACGCTAAAAAATACGGTATGCCCGGCAACTATATGGCAGGCGCAAACATTGCAGGCTTTATAAAAGTTGCAGAAGCAATGAAAGCGCAAGGCAACGTCTAATTTTTAAGCGTAAATAGCCGTCGCTATGCGTCGTTTACTGTCGAGTATTTTGACTTCGATAACCAACAAGGTTAATCTCACCCAAAATGCCCGTTGAGCCTAGCCTAACTTGGCTCTTTCCGCTTAAACTAAAGGTGAATAGCCGTCGTTATGCGTCGTTTACTGTAAAGCATTTTGACTTCGATAACCAACAAGCTTAATCTCACCCAAAATACTCGTCAAGCCTAGCCTAACCTGGCTCTTTCCGCTTAAACAATAAAAAACTAAAAGGAACTCAAATTGAGTTCCTTTTTTATTTTAGCAATTCGTCAAGCGTGGGCTTTATATCTTCTATCGGCAAGCCTACTATATTATTAAAACTACCTGAATATTCTTTAACTAACGGGTATCCGTCTTGAATACCGTAACTGCCTGCTTTGTCTAGTGGTAAACGGCTATTTACGTATTCGCCGATAAGATTGTCGGATAGGTCTAAGAAGGTAACCGTGCTTTCAGTATAGTTTTTAATTTCTTTGTTTTCGGCTATAATAGCGTACCCCGTAATTACCACGTGCGAACGCCCAGAAAGACTGCGTAGCATAAGTTTAGCGTCCTTTTCGTCCTTGGGCTTTCCTAAGATTTTGCCGTCTAAACAAACGATAGTATCTGCTCCAAGGACTACGGCGTTCTTGTCTTTAAGGCTATCGAAAGTGGCTTTAGCTTTGCCGTAGGCGTTGTAAACGGCGATTTCGGCGGGGCTAAGGTCTTTGTTTATTTCCTTGAATTCCGCCGTTTGAACGGTGAAGTCGTAGCCGTGTTTTTCGAGAATATCTTTTCTTCTCGGCGATTTGCTTGCAAGAATAAGTTTCATATATACAGTATAAAAAATTTATTCTATATTTGCAAGCGAATTACACTTCCTTTACGTTGGATATTTTTTTATCTACTAGTTCAAAGGTGAAATACCTAACGAAAAAAAGGTTTTCCGTTCGTTTATATACAAGCCCCACTTGGTCGGGCGCGCGAAAGGTCGGGGGTGGCATTACGCCCACGAAATCCCCAAAATACCCTTTAAGTTTGTCTGCGTTTTCTCTAACGTTATCGTTAAGGTATTCAAAAATATCACCGCCCACCCCAAGTTCTTCTATAAAGGCAAACGGAATAAGTTTTTCATTGATAGAAAATGGGTTAAAGTCGGGGTTTTTAGAAATTTTACAGTTAGAAACAACAAAACTTTCCCCGTTGAAATCCCACTCGATAACCCTTTTGTGTTTTGCCATATCCAAAAGATTTTCGGTGGTGGTAAGCCTGCCGTCTGCGCTATAATCGGCAACTTCGCGCGAAAAAACCTTGCAGATATTGCCGTTGATTTTATAGACGTTCAAAAGGTCGGTTTTGCCCTTAAAACGAACGAATACAAACGGCGTGTTAAAGAGTTCAACTCTTTCTATAGAAAGGTCGGAAAACTCAAATTTTAAGGTTTCTGCGTAAAAATCCCCGTTGGTTTCAATGGAAATCTTAAAACCGTTTTCGCAAAACACGGTAACTAGTGAGTCGTTAAACCGTTCTTGAGATATAACCTTAAACCCGTCTTGAAAATAAGACGGGGTAAACTTTATTAAATAACCGCCCTTAAGGTCGGTTATCGTAACGCTAGGCGGTGGAGAACTTAAAAACCCGTCGTCTAAAATAAAGAAAACGCTTTTTTCCGTTGGCGATAACGAGCAAACTTCTATAAAGGGTGGTTCTTGATAGGTTAGGTCAATTTGTTTTACCGTGTCAGTAATCTGACCGTAGTAAATTCCGTTGATTTTAATAGCGGCGGGGTATCCGCTTGAAAAATAAAAATACATATCTTTTAATAGATACGTAAAAAACTCTTCAGTTATGCCGAGCAGGCTAAAAAAGATAAATGATTATCATAATGTTGCAAATTCAATAAAATTATGGTAGAATAAATATACGTGTAAATTATAAGTTCATAGTTTACGGTGTCTAGTTTCAGGAGAGTTTTTATGGATTTATTTAAAAAATGTGAATATTTACCTAAGGTAGAATACGCAAAAGCAAATAATATTTATCCTTATTTCCATCAACTTAATTCCAAGCAAGGTCCGGAAGTTGTTATGGAAGGCAAGGAAATAATAATGATAGGCTCTAACAATTATTTGGGGCTTACTTCTCACCCCGAAGTAATAGAAGCGGGCGTTAAGGCGCTTGAACAGTTCGGTAGTGGTTGTTCGGGTAGTAGATTTCTTAACGGCACGCTCACTTCTCACGTAGAGTTTGAAAAGGAACTTGCAGAATTTTTGAAAAAGGAAGACGTGGTTACCCTTTCTACCGGTTTCCAAAGCAATCTTGGAATTATAAGCGCTATTGCAGGCAGAACCGACTACATACTTTGCGATAAGGAAAACCACGCTAGTATTTACGACGGGTGTCGTTTGAGTTTTGCAAAGATGATTCGCTACGAACACTCGGATATGGAAGACCTTGAAAATAAATTAAAGACTATCGATACCGAAAAGTCGGGCATTCTTATCGTTACCGACGGCGTGTTTAGTATGAGCGGTGAAATTTGCAAACTACCCGAAATTGTTAAACTCGCTAAAAAGTACGGCGCAAGAGTTATGGTTGACGACGCGCACGGCTTGGGCGTTTTAGGCTCGCACGGTAGGGGGACGGCAGAACATTTCGGTTTAGAAGACGAAGTTGATATTTATATGGGCACGTTCTCTAAGTCGCTTGCAAGTTTAGGCGGTTATATGGCTGCGAAGAAAGAAGTTTGCGAATACGTTCGCCACGTTTCCCGCCCGTTTATATTCTGCGCTAGCATAACGCCTGCAAACGTTGCGTG
>JAFTIK010000038.1 GCA_017456945.1 Clostridia bacterium | reverse complement strand
GTGAAGTTGTAGGTTAGCAAGTTCTTCTTTTAACTTTTCGGTATCTTCAGTTTCTTTCAACGGCTCGTCTTGAAGATATTTGTAAACGGTATAAATTAATTGTTCGTAAATATAATCGCCTTCGGTATCGCCGTTTGCTTGCGTATCACCTTGGCAAACGAACATAAAGTTCTTTTCGGGGAAACAGAAAGCAAACTCGCTACCCATACCGAGTAAAGCGTAACCGTGCTCGGTTATCCAAATTTGATAGCCGTATCCGCGGTTATGCAACATCGTATAATGATTATCTAACAAATTACAAATACGCTTACTCGTTGCCCTTTCCATATACCAACGGGGTAAAAGTTGCTCGCCTTTATAATTGCCTTTATTAAGAACCAGTTCTGCAAATTTAGCAAAGTCACGCAAAGTACACACGACGCCACTACCACCCCAAGCGTAACCGTCGGGCGATTTTACGCACCATATATCCTTGCTAACCCCTATTTTATCGAATTCCGGACGAAGATATTCTAAGAAAGTTTTACCCGTTATTTCTTCAACTATTACGTCGAGAATAAAAGTACCTGAAGTATTATAATTCCATATAGTTCCAGCAGGTTTGAGCGCTTTAGAACGAGTAGGGTGATTCATAAAAGTCCACGCCCATTCTTTATAATCGCGAGCAAAATAGGTGTCGGTAAGCATAGGTACGGACATCATAAGCGCATCTTCTACCGTACACTCTTTCATCCATTTATGTTGAGCGTCGTTTGCGTACTGGGGTAGCAAATCCATAATTTTATCTTCAAGTTTTATCTTGCCTTCGCCTATTAATTTTCCTATTGCAACGGACACGAAAGTTTTACTTGACGAATAAAGCCTGTGCATAAAATCTTTATTAAAAGGCTTACAATACGCTTCGGCTAAAATCTTACCGTCACGAACCATCATAAAAGAATGCAAGTTGGTTTTTCTGTCTTTTAAGTGCTTTATAAAAGTACTTATACGCTTACTTTCCAAGCCCGCTTGTTCAGGCGTGCAAAAAATTAAATCGTTTACCATAATTATCTCCTTTTTTTATTACATTTTAATTCTAACACCCCGATATTTTTATTGCAATAAAAATAAAAATTTTTCTATAAAAAATCAGATTTTTCCATAATTATGTCAAACTATTGCAAAAAGCCCGCTCTACTGAGCGGGCTTTTTTATTCTAAACCTTTTGCCTTTCTCTTTAGTCTTGTTTCGGTATCTAAAGTTTTCTTTCTTAAACGAACGTTCTTGGGGGTAATTTCAAGCATTTCGTCGTCGTTGATAAATTCCATTGCTTCTTCTAAACTCATAATCTTAGGCGTTTCTAGACGTAGCGCGTCGTCACTACCAGACGCGCGAGTGTTAGTAAGATGCTTTTTCTTACATACGTTAACGCTTATATCTTCGCTCTTGGGCGATACGCCGACGACCATACCTTCGTAAACGGGTGTACCTGCGCCGATAAAGAGTTGCCCCCTACCTTGCGCGTTATATAACCCGTAAGTTACTGCTTCCCCCGTTTCAAACGCTACGAGCGAGCCCGTTGACCTACGTTCAATATCACCCTTAAATTCTTCGTAACCGTAGAAAATAGTGTTAAACACGCCTTCACCACGGGTATCGGTTAAGAACTGACTCTTATACCCGAACAAGCCCCTTGCGGGAACTTTGAACTCTAACCTAATTCTACTACCGATATTTTCCATCTGCAAGAGTTCGCCTTTTCTTGTACCCATACTTGAGAAAACCGAGCCCGTTTTATCTTCTGGAACGTCAACCACAAGCCTTTCCATAGGCTCTAAGATAACGCCGTTTTCTTCTTTATACATAACCTTGGGCGCACCTACTTGGAATTCGTAGCCTGCCCTACGCATGGTTTCAATTAAAATAGAAAGGTGCATTTCACCACGACCGCACACCCTATAAGAGTCTGCAGAGTCGGTTTCTTCAACTCTAAGCGAAACGTCTTTCAACATTTCCTTAAACAATCTATCGCGAAGATGTCTTGTAGTTACGAACTTGCCTTCTTTACCTGCAAACGGGCTGTCGTTTACCGAGAATAACATTTCTACGGTAGGCTCGGAAATCTTTACGAACGGAACGGGCTCTACTTGTAGGGGTGAACAAATAGTGTCGCCGATAGAAATATTTTCTAACCCGCTTACGCAGATTATGTCGCCTGCTTCGGCGCTTTCTACCGAAACTCTGTTTAAGCCTTCTATTTGATAGATGCTTACGAGTTTACCCTTTATTTCTTTGCCCGTCATATTATAGTTACACGTTTCAACTTCTTGGTTAACGGCAACCCTGCCCCTTTCCACTCTGCCTATGCCTATTCTACCAACGTATTCGTTGTAGTCGATAGAAGAAACTAGCATTTGGAAAGGTCCGTCCTTATCCACTTCTTGCGGTTCAAAATGATTTACTATAGCGTCGAATAAAGGGGTTAAATCCTTACCTGGCGTCTTGCAGTCGGTACTTGCAGTACCCGCTCTGCCAGAGCAGAAGATTATAGGACTTTCTATCTGCTCGTCGTTAGCGTTAAGGTCGAATAAAAGTTCCAAAATTTCGTCTTGAACTTCGGAAAGCCTTGCGTCTGGACGATCGATTTTATTTACTACGATTATTAGTTTATGGTTAAGTTCTAGCGCTTTCTGCATAACGAAACGGGTTTGGGGCATAGGCCCTTCACACGCATCTACAAGCACTAGAACGCCGTTTACCATCTTCAAAACACGCTCTACTTCCCCACCGAAATCGGCGTGCCCCGGCGTATCGATTATGTTAATTTTTACACCGTTATAAAAAGCCGAAGTATTCATTGCGAGTATAGTTATACCACGTTCCCTTTCAAGGTCGCCCGAGTCCATAACTCTATCCATTACTTCTTGATTATCACGGAAAATTCCGCCCTGCTTTAACATTTCGTTTACCAAGGTGGTTTTGCCGTGGTCAACGTGGGCGATTATTGCTACGTTTCTTACGTCTGTTCTTTTCAAATTAGTGTCCTTCCCTTTAAGAATTTCTCGTATTTTCCCTTTATTTTAGTTGGGAAAGTAAGGCTATTAGTGTCTTGCCGTCCTTAATCTCCCCGCTATCTATCATCTTTTTTAGCGTGGCTTTATCAAACCACTCGCTCTTTAAAAACTCCCCGTCGTCTAAACGCGCGCTAGTTTGCGTTAAACCCGTAGCGCGATAGATATATATTTTTTCTTCGGTGTAACCTGGGGTGGGATACACCACGAACATAAGTTCTGCGTTTTCGGCTTTTATTCCGCCTTCTTCTTCAAGTTCGCGAATAGCCGTATCTTTGGGGTCTTCGTTAGGCTCTAATTTGCCTGCGGGTAATTCCCAAATCTCTTCTTTATACGGATAGCGAAACTGTTTTACTAACAAAACTTTGCCGTCTTTTTCGCAATACACCGTACTTCCGCCCGAATGCTCTACGATTTCACGAACGGCGCTTCTACCGTCTGGCAAAATTATATCGTCCTTACGAAGATTTAGAATTTTACCCTTGTAAAGATAGTTTACCTTTACCGTTTTTTCCTTAAATTCCATTGATAATATCCTTAATATAAGCGCCTATCTTTTTAATTCTGCCAAAGAAAATAATTTTGTGCACTCTCGCAAGGTATTTATACGCTACGAACGCGTATTCAATAGCGTCTTTATCCTGACTTTCCACCACGTTCGCAAGCATATCTATAACTAAAATCATTTCGTCCTTTACTACGACGCCCATATTCTTGGCTTTAATCTTTTGCTTGTCTTCTAAAAGTAATTCTTTTATGGCTTTTATGCTTGCGCCGTATTTCTTTTGGGAAAGTTCTTGCTGTTTTCTTTGATTATCTTCATCTATTTCCCTTTGCCTTTCTCTACGGGTTTCTTCTTCAACTAGCGCTTCTACGGGGTCTTGCAACTTGCCTTCGATAACGCTTTCCATAAGAAGTTTTACAGAGTTTGCAAACGGCTTTATCATACTCGTTATAAACGCTTCGTAGCCAGAAGAAAAACTGCCGTCAACGAAGAAGTATTTATTTATAAATTCTGAAAGATTTATGGTGTTTGCGTCAATTTCCATAAGCACGTTAAATACGAAAGCAATCAATTCCCTTGAATTCGGGGGCATAACGAATTCCCCTTTGTTAGAGCCTTGATATTGACTTTTAACGAGATAGCGTTTTTTTGCCGATTCATAGTCGAAATCTGTTAAGCAGTTCTTAAAAAGCGCCAAAAGAGTGCCGGACGAGGCGATAGCCTTTAAAAGATTAACGATTTTAACGTCTGCTAAAATATATTTACTGTTTGCAAATTCATCTGCCCTTTCAATGAACAAATCAAGTTCTTCACTAATAGTCAAAATTTTCTCCTCCGCAAATACCATACTTTTCTACGATATTATATATAATTATAACATATATTTAAAAACGAATAAACTTTTTTTGTCATTATTTTTCATTTTTTTCTCTAAAAACATAATTTATGTTGAAAATCGTTTGCTTTTATGATATAATGTTAAAACTAAAATGGAGTTTATTAGGTTTTATGCAAGTTAAGGGTGATTCTTCGCTTAACAAGTTAATACTGTTGTTCGTGTTCGACAAAATGGAAGTGCCGTTATCGGAAAATACGGTGCTTGATATGTGTTGTTCTTCTAACAACTGGATTGCCTATATGGACTGTCAATTAGTTCTAAACCAACTTTTAGAAAACAACTGGATTTACGATATTAGTCAAGACGGAGAGCCGTTATATACCATTACCCCAGACGGGCGTATTTGCCTTGCAAACTTCTTTATTAAAATACCCGCTTCTACCCGTGAATCTATTTCGGTTTTCGTTAAAAACAACCGCACCAAATACAGAAGAAAGCAAGAGTGCGTTGCCGACTACTTTATGAATAAGGACGGCACTTATACTGCCCTTTTGAAAATTATAGAGCCTGCACAACCTGCGCTAGAACTTAAAATAGTAGTTCCTAATAGGCAGATTGCCAAAGACATTTATAAAAAATGGGGCGAAAAAGCCGTTGACGTTTACAGAACTATTTACGAAAATTTAGTTGATTAACCGTTTTGGAGATATATAATGAACTCTTACACGACTAAAGGAACTTGTTCAAGACAAATTTTGTTTGACGTTACGCCTGACGATAAGGTTACTAGCGTTAAGTTTATAGGTGGTTGCAACGGTAACTTACAAGCCCTTTCAAGACTAGTTGAAGGTAGGCATATCGACGAAGTTATCGATACCCTTAAAGGCATAAATTGTAGGGGTGGCACGTCTTGTGGCGACCAACTTGCGCGCGCCCTAATTAAGTATAAAGAAAAGAAAAATACGAATAACTAATTAAAACGGCATAACGCCGTTTTTTTGTAACCGTTATAATAGTAAAATGAGATTATTAAAGATACTTTTTAGCAGAACAATATTAG
Source organism: Clostridia bacterium (assembly GCA_017456945.1). The sequence goes on along the minus strand of JAFTIK010000038.1, from coordinate 1,946 downwards.
TTGTGATAGGGTTTATCGTTCAGTTTGCCCTACTTTTTTGGTTTTTGTTTTTGCCGATAGATTACTTTTATATATTTAATACGGTATGTATAATCTTGGCTTTTTTCGCCTTTTTAGATATTATTAACAAAAACCACCCTGCCGAGTTTAAGTTGCCTTGGCTATTCACCGTGCTTATATTCCCTGTCTTGGGGTTGTTTTTATATCTAACCTTTGCAAACAGTAGACTATCTAAACGCCAGATAAGAGAACTCGTTCGCGCGCGAGAACGCATTGACCAAGCACGTTTACCCGTGCTAAACGAAAAAACGGTAAAAGATTTTCTAAACGACGACGTAGGACTTGAAAACTATCTTATAAGCGTTAACGACTCTCACGGGCACTTAAACAACAAAATAACTTATTTAGGTAGTGGCGAAGAATTTTTCGACGACCTTATAAGTTCTATAAATAAAGCCGAAAAGTTCGTGTTCTTAGAATATTTCGTAGTTGCAGAAGGCAAGATTTGGTCTAAACTGCTCTCTATACTTTTAGATAAAGTTAGACAAGGCGTAGAAATAAGACTTATTTACGACGATATAGGCTCGCTAGGTAGAGTTAGCACCAAGTTCCACAAAAAGCTTGCAAAACTTGGTATAGAGTGCGTAAAGTTTAACCCTTTTAGACCTATTATGAGTGGTATTCACAATAATCGTGACCACAGAAAAATAGCCGTTATAGACGGAATTATAGGCTATACCGGCGGTATTAACCTTGCAGACGAATACGCAAACGTAACTAGCCCGCACGGACATTGGAAAGACTGCGCGATAAAAATTGAAGGTAGCGCCGTAGTAGATATGACGGCAACTTTTTTACTAACTTTTGATAGCGCAAAAAAACAAATATCTGACTACAAGCGATATTTACACCTTAAAACCCCCGAATATCAAAACCAAGGCTACGTACACTTTTTCTGGGATGCGCCTAAGCCGTTCGACAACGAACTAGTTGGCGAAAACGTTTTCTTAAACCTTATAAATTCGGCTAAAAAACGCCTATTGATTACCACGCCCTATCTAGTAATCGATTACACCTTGCAAACGGCTCTTAGAAACGCTTCTTTAAGGGGTGTTGACGTTACTATAATTACACCGCATATTCCCGACAAGAAAATAGTTTTTAACGTTACCCGTTCGCATTACGGAAAACTTATGGACGCAGGCGTTAAAATTTACGAATATACACCCGGTTTTATGCACTCTAAAACCTTTGTAGTTGACGACCAAGTTGCTTTTATAGGCACTATCAATATGGATTATCGAAGTTTAGTTCACCACTTCGAGTGCGGGGCTATTCTTTATAAAACACCGTGTATTTTAGATATCGTTAAAGATATTGAAAAAACGCTAGAAAAAAGCATGCGCATTAACAAAGATAATTTTAAGATGAACAAACTTGCGCTATTAGTCAACTCTATGCTTGCAATATTCTTCCCTATGCTATAAGCAAAAAGCAAGGCTAGTTGCCTTGCTTTTTATTTTTTGTTATAACAATGTTTTTCTACGAATTTTTTAACCAAGTTTTCGTAACGCTCGGTATCGTACATATAACTTAAACCGTGCCCTGCATTTGGGAAAAGATAATATTCAATATCGGGGCGGGCGTCTAAAACGGGCTTACTCATATAGGTAGGAACGTAAAAATCTTCTTCCCCGTGAATAATTATAATGGGAATATTTGATTTTTTGAAACCAAAGAATATTATGGTTGAACCAGAAATGGCAATGCAACAACAAAATGTTGTAACAGATATGATAGATAATTCTGTTAATATTGGTGTTACAACTACATTTGAATTGGTTGTGGAAGATGTATTTACAATTTCTGGAAGAGGAACTGTTATAACAGGTAATGTTTTAAAAGGTGAAGTAAAAATAGGAGATGTTGTAACAATTTATAATATT
>JAFTIK010000037.1 GCA_017456945.1 Clostridia bacterium | reverse complement strand
AGGTTATGGCAATGGTAAAAAACGTTGCCGATTTTTACTATATTATCGCGCCGAGCGAAATAGACGCCCTATCTTTAGAAAACAATTTAATAAAAAAACACAAACCGAGATATAATATACTTTTAAAGGACGATAAAACTTATCCTTACCTAAAAATCGATCTAAAAGAGCCCTATCCAACCTTTAAGATTACTAGAAAAATCAAGAAAGACGGGGCAAAGTATTTCGGCCCGTTTATGGGTGGGGTTTCCGTTCGCGACGTGTTGGAAATGCTAAATTTAGCCTTTTGTATTCGTCCTTGCGATAAAAAACTCAATCCCGAAAAGGCTATTAAGCCTTGCTTAAATCATCACATAAAAAAATGCCTTGCGCCTTGCGCATTGTTAGTTAGTCAAGCCGAGTACAGAGAGCGAATTAACGGGGCAATGGACTTTTTAAGCGGGGATATGGCGGAAACGGAAAAACTGCTTAAAGAAAAAATGTTTTCTGCAAGCGAGAGAGAAGAGTTTGAACTTGCGCTTAAATATAAAGAAAATCTTCAATCGCTTGAAAAAATCAAATTAAAGCGTATAACCGCGCTAAACAAGTTTATCAATGCAGACGTTCTTGCGTACTCTGCCAACGGCATATATTCTGCCGTAAGCATACTTTTCGTTAGAAACGGCAGAATGTTAGGTGGTAAAAACTTTGCGTTTGAAAGCGCCACGCTAACAGACGGCGACGCGCTTAGCGAGTTTATTATGCGCTACTATAAGCCCGACTCGGAAATTCCCGACGAGATAATTTGCTCTACGGAATTGCCAGATGAAAAGGTTTTAACCGATTATTTTAAGAACTCGTTCGGTAAGTCTGTATCCTTTTTGTGCGCTAAACAGGGGGCTAGAAAACAGTTAACCGATATGGCGCTTGTTAACGCTCAAGAACATCTTGATACGCAGATAGATAAGATTAAGCATAAAGACGATATGACCGTCGTTGCGTGCAAGGCGTTAAAAGAGAAACTAAACCTTAAAAATTACCCCAAGCGTATGGAATGTTACGACGTGTCTAATATTAGTGGGGTAGATAAAGTAGGCAGTATGGTGGTGTTTACCGACGGAGAGCCCGACCGTGACGCATACCGTAGGTTTAAGATAAAGACTTTTGAAGGGGCAGACGATTATCGCGCGCATCAAGAAATGATGGAGCGCCGTTTAGAACGGCTTATTACCGACCCTGAAAAGTTCCCAAAGCCCGACTTGATAATAATAGACGGGGGCAAAGGTCAACTTTCGTCGGTTAAAGAGATTTTTGATAAAAAAGGCGTAACGGGTATCGACCTTATTGCGCTTGCCGAGCGAGAAGAAGAAATTTTCACTTTAGAAAGCAATTTACCCGTGGTTTTAGAGCGTAGAGATTACTGCTTAAAAATGTTACAGCGCATTCGTGACGAAGCGCATAGATTTGCTATAACATATCATAGAACCTTGCGTGGCAAACGCGCATTGTCTTCTGTTTTAGACGGTATTTACGGGCTCGGTAAGGTCAGAAAGAAAGCCTTGCTAGAAAGGTTTAAGGATTTAAGTGGAATAATTTTGGCAACCGAAGAAGAGTTAAAACAGGTTGAAGGCATAGGGGATAAACAAGCAAAACTAATAATCGAAGGACTTTCAAAAGAAGGGTTAAGATGAAATACAAACTAATAATAACCGATTATGACGATACTATGGCGAAGAAAGGTGTTGTACCCGAGCCAACTCTTTTGGCGATTAAAGAGTATATAAACGCAGGTGGCAAGTTTGCTATTTGCACGGGTAGAACGCCGTCTAGTATTAAAGAAAAAACAAGTTCTTACGATTTGCCACTTCTTGTAGGCGCGCATCAAGGCTCGCTTATAATCGACTTAGGCTCGGGTGAAATAATTAGAAACGGTGGGCTAGATTATCTATGGGCTTGTGAAATTATAAAAGAAGTTAGAAAAGAAGCCCCCGTAGTCGCTTACGTTGGCGACGATTTGATTTACGAAGTTCCGTGTAGGTATAGCGAAGTATTTAACGGTATTTGCCCAGAATTTCAGGTTGACGATTTAGTGGAAGAACTTAAAAAGAGAAAGCAACCGGTTAACAGGGTGATAGTAAGTACCGTTCAAGAACGCGTGCCAGAACTTATGGCTAAATTTCAAAAAAAGTTTGGCGATAAGGCGATAGTTAATAGTGGGGCGTGTTATATAGTGGAAATAGTTTCGCCAAATTATACTAAAAAACAAGCGGTGGAATTTTTTGCGGATTACTACGGCGTACCTTTAAGTGAAGTAATGACCGTCGGCGATAGCACTAACGATATACCTCTTTTATCGGGCGAGTGGCACGGCGTTGCCGTAGGCTCGGCGTTTGAAGAGTTGAAAGCGGTTGCTGATGAAATTACCGTTCCGCTTAGCGAACACCCTTTGAAATATCTAATTGAAAAATACTGCTTGGAGAAATAAAATGAAATACAAATTATTTATTAGCGATTACGACGGAACGCTTGGCGAAGCCCCCAAAAACGACGTGGATAAAGAAACTTTATCGGCGATAAACGCCTTTATAGATAAGGGTGGCGTTTTTTGCGTGTGTTCTGGCAGAGAGTATCGTTCAATAAGTAAAATTTGCCGTGAACAAGGCTTAAAAGGCTTGGTTGTATCTTTTCAAGGCGCTTGCGTTCACGACCTTGAAAGTGGAAAATGTTTGCTTGACGGCGGGCTAGATAAAAGTACGGTTATTAAGTTGATTGACGAAGTTAGGTACACGGGGTTAAGCCCAGTTATCTATACGGTTGACGGGTTTTATATAGAAGAAAACAACCCTTATACCGATTACTACGAACGCGCGGTCGGAATGAAAGGAATAGTTATGCCTGCAAAAGAAGCCGTTGAAAAGGCTGGCAAAAGTTGTAAGGTAGGTTGGCTTGGTAACGACCAAGTGGTTACCGAAACGGCAAAACGCCTTAACGAAAAATATAAGGGCGCAGGGGTAAAGTTTAATAGTGGCGCTAAAAGTTTGTTAGAAGCCATTAACCCCGAATATAGCAAGGGAAAAGCCGTAAGATTTTTGGCTAATTATTATAATATCCCGCTAGAGCAAGTAATTGCGGTTGGGGATAGCACTAACGATATAGATTTAATAACGGGCGAGTGGCACGGCGTTGCCGTTGGCGACGGAAAGCAAGAATTAAAAGCAGTAGCAAAAGAAATAACTCTTCCGTTTAAGGAAAAACCCATTAAGCACCTAATAGAAAAATATTGCTTATAAAGGGTTTTAGTACATAGGAGAAAAAATGCAAGAAGAACAGATTATTATAACAGAACAAGTTAAAGAACTACCCGTAGTTGCGTTAATGGGTAAGGTGTTTT
>JAFTIK010000036.1 GCA_017456945.1 Clostridia bacterium | reverse complement strand
GTCGATAGTAAGTAGCACGCCTAAAATAACGAAACACCCTACTTCCTTAAACAAAGCCGTTAAGGGATAAGAAAGGAAAGATGCAAAAAAGCCACCGCCAGAACAAGTTGCCATACCACCGTAAGCCATAAGGTAAGATTCGCCAAGGTATTTCCCGAACTCAAGATTTTTGCCCGACATAGTAGCCACTTGAGTAATAAGAGCAACGAGAATAAGCGCAAGAGTAGAAAGAACTTTAACCTTACGGGATATAGGTAGTTTTTTCTCGGCAACAATAAGCACGCCGAGCACGATTAGCCCAACCACTACCACGTAAGCAAAGTACCCGAAGATACCGTGCAAAAACATTTTAACGCCAGAGCCTATCGCAGAAAAAATTACCCCGTCCGTAATAAGACAGATTAAAGCAAGCGTAGCGAACAAAACCGTCGTTATGCCTAAAGTTTCTTTTGTAAAAACTATACTCTTATTTTCCTTCTTTTTGTTCTCGTTATTTCTCAAGCCGTTCAAGAAAAGCACCTCACAATATTTCTCATTTTAGATTATACCAAAAACCACCGACTTTTACAATGCTTTAGAGCAAATTTCTCTAATAAATATTTGAAAAATATTTAAAATCAAAAAACCGCTCGTTTCAACTAAAAAACGAACGGTTTTTAATAGCAATTTTTTACTTTTGATAAATCATTCTGCCACAGTTACTACACTCGATAACTTCGCCCTTTTTAAGCCTATTGATTTCTACCGCGGGCAATTCCATATTGCAAGCCCCACAAGCGTTGCCACGAACTTCGTAAACTACGGGGTACATCTTGTCGGTATGACGCTTTTTTAAATACCTTTCCATAAGTGTAGGCTCAACTTCGGCCTTTAATTTTGCAAGCGTTTTTTCCACTTCTTCTTTCTTGCCCTTAACCTGTTCTTTAAGTTCGGTATATTTCTTGCCGAATTCAGCGTACTGATCTTGGGCTGCCTTCGTGGTATTTTTTATAACTTGATATTCTTTGTAAAGAGCTTGAATTTCCTTTTCTATCTTGCTAGCCTTTTCACCAAGAGCTTTAATCTTAGCAATAAGTTCGTCTGCCTTTTTCAAAAGAAAAGCAACAGCATTTTCATCTTCCGTTTCTTCAATAGAGTTTGCAAGTTCGTCTTCTTGCTCTTTAAGTTGAATTTGTTCCTTAGTAGCCTGCTCGAACGCCGAAATAAGTTCTGCCGCTCTGTCGTCCAACTTATTAACGTTATCAACTACGCCGTCTAAATATTTCTTTGCGCTCATAGCCTTTTTTCTTTCAACGCTTTCACTAAGGCTCTTTTCTATTTCCTTTAGTTCCGCGTCTGCTTTCTGATAATTGATTAACTTTTCTACCATGTAAGTATCTCCTTTACATAAATCTCTTGTCGCGGAAATAATAAGTTTCCGCATCTTTTCCCAACTCGTTAGTTACGCGTTGGAAAAACCTATAAAAACCGTAGTCTTCCGAAACGTAATGCGGAACGACTACTACCTTTTTACCCTTTTCAATCAGTTCTTTCAACTGATGATGTTGAAGATCGCTAGTCAAAACTAGGTCTGCTTGCGTATCCCCGTCAAGTACGGCTTTTAGCGCGTGCGAGCCACCCCCACCACAGAAAGTAGCCATCTTTTTACACTTGCCTTCGCCGTAAAAAACACCCTTATCCGTACCCAAAACTTCTTTGACGATTGTTTTAATATTTTCAAAATCACAATCGACGGCAAACTCTCTGCCGTACCCGTGCTTATCGTCGGTAAGGTCTAAAATTCTTGCGTTTTCCCCACCGAACGCTTCCGCTAGACTTTGGTCTATCCCTTGGTCTGCGGTATCTAGATTAAGGTGCATTGAAATAATATTCATACCGTTTGCAACGGCTTTTATCAACGGGGCGGTCTCCCCGTTTATAGATAAACTTTTAATAGGCGCGTAAATAGCGGGGTGATGAGTTACGATAGTGTCGCAAGAAAGTTCTTTAGCCCTTTCAACGACGGCGAGCGACAAGTCTAGCGAAAACAAAACCTTTTCAACTTTATTCCCACTCTCAACTAAAAGTCCGCTCTTATCGTAATCCCCACGCTCTCTCAGTTTATAGCTTAATTCTAACGGGGCAACGCTATCTAATAGCCCCATAAATTCTTTAGTCTTTAACATATTTTTCCAACCTTTGCTTACGGGTAAGAATATCCTGTTTAGCATCTTGGGAAAGCCCGTCTTTCTCTGCGTAAACGGCAAGTTTTTGCATCTTTATTTTAAGCATATCCGTAAACGCTTTAGAAGGCTCTTTAATATTAGTTCTTCCAAATTCAATTTCGTCTTGAGAAAGAGCGTCTTCCCCCTTTTCCAAAACGATCAAATCGTAATAAGCGCCCGCGCTATAAAAAACGTAGTCTTTTAGTATTTTATACCCGTGTTTTACGGCGCATATCCTAACCTTATCGGCGTTTTTCATAGGTTGCAGAACCAAACGTTCGGGAAGAAAAGGCGCGTTATTTATTATGCCGATAATTTCTTCTCCGCCCATACCTGCAACTAGCGCAAGGTCGCATTTTCCAACCTTTTCAAATCCGTTGGAAACCACGCTTTCCGCCTTGCCCGAAAGCAATTCTTCTTTTAGCAATTCTTGGGCTTTGGTTAAACACTTTGCGCTAACGTCGGATATGATTACCTTTTGCGCTTTTCCACTAGAAATCATAGCCTTTGCCATATAACCGTGGTCACAACCGACGTCGGCAAAAATTTTGCAACTTTCTAGTTCGGAAAAAATCTTATTTAGTCTATCCGTCATAGTTTATTCGTAAAAATCTTTTATCTGTTTAATTCTGGAAGGATGGCGAAGTTTACGAAGCGCCTTAGATTCTATCTGACGAATACGCTCTCTAGTAACGTTAAATATCTTACCTACTTCTTCAAGAGTTCTAATTCTACCGTCGTCTAGCCCGTAGCGCAAACGCAATACTTTTTCTTCACGCGGGGTTAGGGTTTCCAACACTTCTAGAATTTGTTTTTTTCTCATCATATCGGAAACGGCGTCCGTCGGGGCAGTACCACCTTCGTCTTCAATGAACTCGCCAAGCACGGTATCGTTTTCTTCACCTATCGGGGTGTTGAGCGATACGGGGTCTTGGGCAATTCTTTGAATTTCCATAACTCTTTCAGGTGGCAAATCCATTTCCACGCCGATTTCTTCTGGCAAGGGTTCTCTGCCTAGTTCCTGTAAAAGCCTACGGGAAACGCGCATAAGTTTGTTTATAGTTTCTACCATATGAACGGGAAT
>JAFTIK010000035.1 GCA_017456945.1 Clostridia bacterium | reverse complement strand
TTTTCATCTGCTTTTCTCCTTGCGCTACTATTATTGCACAAATTTGTTAAAAAAGGAATACACGTTTTTCGTATATATTTGTACGATTTTCCGATTTTGGTTGACAAGAAAAAATTCTAGCGTTATACTAAAGTCGAGGTGATGGTATGATTATTCCGTTAGATAAGTTAGGTAATTACGAATTTTCGGTGTCGGGGATAAACCTTATACATCAAAAGCCTGTTTATAGATATTTAAATGTTAAAAAAAGGCATTGTAACGGGTTTTTATTATTCATTAAGGGGGAATGCGTTTATGAATACAAAGGCAAGAAGATAACCTTTACGCCAGGCTCTGCCGTGTATTTACCATTTGGCTCTAAACATACTTTAACTGTAGTGTCTGAAGACGTAGAGTTTTATAGGGTGGATTTTACTGTAAAAGTCGATAACGAGATTGTATTATTTTCTAATCACCCCGAAAAGGTTACCAACTCTTTTGATAGCGAGTGCGTTCAAGTTTTAGACCAATTGAAAAATTTGTGTTTATATTCAAACGACAACTTGTTAAAGATGGAAAAACTGCTTAATTTGTTTAAGTGTTTAATAAAGGAAAAACAAACGGTTTCAAACGGTAAAATACACCCAGCGTGCGTGTATATAGCGGGGCATTTTACCGAGCCTATAGATTGCGTTAAACTTGCCAAGATTTGCTTTTTAAGCACTTCTCAGTTTTATAATTTGTTTAACAAGCAGTTCGGGTGCTCGCCTTTGCAGTATAGGGATAACTTGATTATAGAAAAGGCAAAAGTGCTTTTGAAATTAGAAGAAATAACGGTAAGCGAAATATCGGAAATTTTAGGTTTTACCGATGTGGCGTATTTTAGTAGGTTTTTCAAAAAACACGTGGGCGTAAGTCCCTCCGTTTTCGCTAAACGGAAATAAAAATTAAAACTCCCGTTCTTGTAAACGGGAGTTTTTTTGTTGGTTATTTTTTTGGGTTTATCGAAAAGGCTTTTACGTAGGCCTTGTAAAAGGAAGAGTAGTCTTTATAACCGCATTTTAAGTAGATTTCGGTGGGTTTTTCCCCTTTATCTAAAAGGGTTTTAGCAAGCGCCAACCTTTTTTGAGAAATATAGCCGTGCAGTGATATGCCCGTTTGATTTTTGAAAGCGTGAGATAGCGCAGAAGCAGAGCAACCCAAAACTTTGCTTAAATTTTGTATGGTTAAATCGGTTGAAAGATTATTTTCTATATATTCAAAACAATCATGCACTACGGGCGAATAGTTTTTACCGTAGGTCGCGCAGTTTATTTTGGCAAAAGAAGAAAGGGCGGTTAAAAAATTGCCGTAAATGCGCAAGCCGTCCGTTTGATCAACGCCGTTTTTTAATACGGATATTATATCTTCAAATAGCGAAAGCACGAAAGGCTCTAAATTGCTAATAAGTTTAACGTCTAATAAAAAATCTTCGGGTAAATTTGCGGTAATATCGCCGTCTTTAAAAGAGATTTTAAGGCGGGTAAAACTTTCGGGGGTTTCGGGCGTAAAAATGTGATATTTGCCTTTGGGTATAAAAATCAAGGTGAAATTACTCAATTTTTTTCTATAAGTTTCCGTGCGGAAAGTGGCGTTTCCGTCGATATAGAACAAAAATTCGTGGTAATCGTGTATTTCGCGCTCGGTAATTATTTTGCTTTTAGAATAGTGGAAATCTACCCCGAAAACGCTAGTTTTTATTTGGGTTAATTGATTCATAAGAATATAATAACACAATATTGCAAGAAATTCAATGTTTTTAGCAAATTTGTCCATTTACATTTCTAAAACAATAATATATAATTAAAATGAAAATAAATATTATGGAGAGATTTTATGCAATACGATAAAGGTTTATTGTTTGAAGAAAGTTTCGTTAAAGAACTTAAAGAAAAATTTTTCTTGGCAGACGCCGACCCCGAGCACGGCAAGCGTTTGTTTTTTGATAATTCGGGTGGCTCGTTGCGCCTTAAAAGGTGCGTGGAAAGAAAGGCTGAACTAGAAGCCTTTCCCGACTGCCCCGAACGCATACACGCGCGCTCGGTTTTTCTTAAAGGTTTGGTAGAGCAAGGGACTAAAGAAATTTTAGAGATTATTTTCGGCGCTAAAAGTGGAGCGCTCATCACCGAACTTACGGCGTCGCAAACTATGTTCCAAGCCGTAGGTATGATTATGGAAAACGCAAAAGGCACAAACGCCGTGGTTTCTTCTATCGAGCACCCGTCTGCTTTTGACGCCGTTGAATATTATTGCAACAAAACCAACCGTGAAATGCGCGTAGTTCCTGCAAGCACGGTTACGGGGGGTATAGAAGTAGAAGAAGTTATTAAGCGTGTAGATAAAGACACCGTGCTACTTAGCATTATGTCGGCGTCTAATATTTCGGGAAACATTATGGATATTAAAGAGATAGCCCGCAGAGCAAGGGAAATTAACCCAGATATTTATATCGTAAGCGATATGGTTCAGCACGCCCCCCATTGCAAGATAGACGTGGAAGACCTTGGGGTTGACGTTGCCAACATTGCGCCGTACAAGTTCTTCGGCGTGCGTGGTTGCGGTTACTGCTACGTTTCGGATAGGGTGGTAAAATTCCCGCACCATAAACTAATTGCTAAATCGCAAGAAACCTTTGAACTTGGCACTAGCGCGCCTGCAAACTTTGCCGCTATGATGGAAATAATAAATTACGTTTGCTATATAGGCGAGCATTTTATCGGCAAGAAAACAAGAAAGGAAACTTACGACGAAGGTATGAGAAGAATACACCTTCACGAACGCGCGCTACTTTACAGAATGTTAGAAGGCACGCCCGAAGTTAAGGGGTTAAGGTATATCGACGGGGTAACCGTTTACGTGGACACCAAGGATATTACCAAGCGCGACCTTATAGTCGCAATGGGCATAGACGGGGTAGATTTTACTAAAACGGTAGCCGAATATCAACGCCGTGGGGTAACCGTTTACGAACGCGTTAACACTAGCATTTATTCCAAGCGTATCGTAGAAGCCCTTGGTATTACTGGGGCGATAAGAGTTTCGCCTATGCATTGTCACGGCAGAGAAGATATTGATGAATACCTAAAGATTACCGCGGATATGGTAAAATATTATAAGGGGTAGAATAATGAAAAATTCAGAAGTTTTAAGATTTTCCACACAGATTAACAACGGGCTTACCGAAACTAGTGGCGACGGAATAGGGCTTACTTTTGATAGTAAATACGGCATAGTTTTCGGCTCGTATATGCCAGGGCATCACGGTTGCTACGGTGAGTCAAGGGGAAGAATAGGGCTTTGCTATTTCCCTGCATCTCAACCGACGAATATTAAGTTTGTTGAGATAAGTACGGATAAAGACGTATATTGCAACAATATTTGGGGTCTTGGCGACGGTAAGGTAAGGGTTATTTACGAAAAGGATAGCCGTGCTGAAGGCGACCACGATACGTGTTATAAAGATTTCAACTATCTTACGGGCGAACTTTCTGAAGAAAAGGTTATGATGCTTAAAAAGCAAGACGGCTCTATCGTTAAACTTTGCACGAGCGAGCAGTTTGCTTACCTTGAAAGCCACGGCTACGTAGATCATACCTATCTTAACACCGAGCAGATTTCTTTCGGTAGTCATACTATTTTTCGTGGGGAAGACGGCTATGTTTACGGGGCTATAACTAGTTATCTTGCAGAGCCTATTTTGTACCGTTCTAACGACGATTTAGCGACCTTGGAATTTTTTGCTATATGTCCTTATACCGCGCAGTACGAAATGGACTATAAATTCCTTAACGGCAAGATTTACGGCGTGTTTAGAACGCCACCCGAAAGAGATTCGATATATTTCGTAACAAGCGAAGATATGGGGAAGACTTGGAGCAAGCCAACGCTTATTAAAGATAGCGTTTCTTGTAGGCCCAGAGTAATAAATTACGGCGAACGTATCTTGGTTTCGGCAAACCACTATAATAACGACACGGGCAATCGCCCTGAAATTCAGCAAGGCAGAACTAGCATAAGGCTATACTTTGCAGAAAATGGCGCGCCTTGCAAAAATAATATGGTTATGGAACTTTACAGCAAGAGCGGTATGGTAAACGTTTCTCTTATAGATATTTTGGGCGATATATATTTAGGGTATAGTACTTCTGAACTAGCGTTAGAGTATCAAAACGGCAATCCGAAAGTTAGGGGTAAAGACGCAGTTAGATTTGTAAAATTAGGGGGTTTAACAAAATGATTACTTCGGAAATTTTAAGGTTTTCCACGCAGATAAATAACGGGTTAGACGAAACGGCAGGCGACGGGGTAGGCTTGGCGTTTGATAGCAAATACGGCGTATGTTTTTGCGCGTATATGCCCGGACCACACGGTACTTACGGCGAATCAAGGGGTAGAATATGTCTTTCGTATTTTCCCGCGTCCCAGCCTACTAACATTAAATTCGTAGAAATAGCGAGTGGTAATTCGGAATACTGCCAAAACCTTTTTGCGCTTGGCGATGGTAAGGTAAGAGTTTTTTACGAAAAGGATAGCCGTGCAGAAGGCGACCACGATATGTGTTATAAAGACTTTAACTATATCACGGGCGAACTTTCAGAAGAAAAGATAGTAATGCTTAAAAGAGAAGACGGTTCTATCGTTAAACTAAATATTACCGAGCAATTTAAATATCTTGAAGATAATGGTTTTCATAACCACGAATATTGCCAAACAGAACAGATTTCTTTCGGCAGTCATACTATTTTCCGTGGGGAAGACGGATATGCTTACGGGGTTATAACCAGTTATCTTGCAGAGCCTATTTTATATCGTTCTAACGACGACCTTGCAACCTTGGAATTCTTTGCTATATGTCCTTATACTGCGCAGTATGAAATGGATTATAAAATTCTTAACGGCAAGATTTACGGTGTGTTTAGAACACCACCTGAAAAAGATTCAATATTCTACGTAACTAGCGATGATATGGGCAAGACTTGGAGTAAGCCCGTCGTTATAAAAGATAGTGTTTCTTGTAGGTCTAGAGTTATCGTATATAATAACGATATACTTATCATAACCAACCACTTTAACGCCGACACGGGCAATCGCCCCACGGTTATTCAAGGTAGAACCTGTTTAAGGTTGCGACTTGGCACGAATCCCGACCCAAATAAAAATAAAATCGTTGCAGAACTTTATAGCAAATGCGGTATGGTAAACTGTTGTTTAGTAGATATTATGGGAGATGCGTATTTAGGGTATAGCACTTCTGAACTAGCAATCGACTATTTTAACGGCACGCCTTGGGTAAGGGGTAAAGACGCAGTTAGATTTGTAAAATTAGGGGATTTAACCGAATAAAAAAATAAAAACTTTAACGAGAAAGCGTTAAAGTTTTTCTAATTTTTGGTCTTTTTGGCAAAAAACAACCGAAAAAGTGGAATTTTTGTGAAAAATAATTAAAAAAATTTAAAAAAGTTTGAAAAAATAGTTTACAAATTTTTTATATGTATATATAATATAGCAAGCACGGAAGAAGAAATGAAAACCAAAGATTATTAGCAAAGTTTCCTTGCAGATAATATATATAGTATATACGGAGAAAAACGATGGCTGGTGAATGGATTAAATGCCCTAGATGCGATCTCAATTATATGAGAAAGGGCGAAGAGTATTGCGACGTTTGTAAGGCGCAGTTAAAGAAAGGTCCGCAATTAGTTTTTGCGATTGACGATGAAGACGATTCTGAACTCGATACGATGGAACTTTGTCCTATTTGTCACCAAAACTATATGAAAGAGGGCGAAAAGATGTGTAAGAAGTGCGCTGAAGACCTTGATTACAAGGAAACGCGCGACAACCCTGACGACGACGAATCGTGGAAGGAATTCCTTGATCAAGACGACGACGTTGATGAAGAAGAAAGCGAAGAAATGTTGTCGCTTGCTAAACTCGCCGAAGAAGAAGGCTCAGAACTCTTTGACGACGAAGAAGAGGAAGAAGATATCATTAGCGAAGAAGTTGAAGAAGATTTTGACCTTCCCACGGGTAACGTTGACGATTACGAAGAAGACGAAGACGAGTACGACGAAGAAGAGGAAGAAGAAGACGACGAATAAAAAAGGGTGGTATAACTTTTTTCTTTCTTGGGTATAACCAAGGTATGATAAAGAGCAATATGACACTTTTAGAAGTCAAAGAAAAAATCAAAAAGTTGTACTCTAAACCCGTTGACGTAACCTTAAATCTAGGCAGAAACAAGATAGTAAAGTTTAGCGGTCGGCTAATAGGCGTGTATCCCGCGCTATTTACAGTAAGTCCGTTCGACAAGAGTTTTAAGGGCAAAACGTCGTATTCTTATTCAGAATATATGTGCGGGCGGGTGAAACTCAACGAAAGCCCTGAACTTCAGGCGTAAAACTTAATAGCAAGATAAGTGCGCAAGAATTTTCTTGCGCATTTTAATTTTTAAATTTATTCATAAACCCCACGCTAAAAGAATAAATCTTAATAGACAGATTAAACTGCGAACGAAAGGAGATAAGAAAGTGACACAACCTATTTTTGAAAAATTTACGGCGGGGATTAAACGGGCGGTTTTCACGGATACCGCTAAGATAGATTGTAAAACGGGTGTTTCTACCGAGAGTGTAAAAAAAGTTTTAAGCGTGCTTGCTAGCCCAACGATAACCGATTATTCGGCGGTCAAAGATAACCTTAAATACACGGCGAAAGTATGCTTTTTCGTCGTGTATATCGACGGCGACGGGGTGGTGCGCAAAACCGAGTGCGCAAACACGGTGGAAGGGGCTATCGCCATAAACGGCTTGGAAGAAGGTGAAAAAATCAGGCTATCTAGCAAGGTGGAAAAGGCGCAACCAGACCTTAACGGGCTTAACCTTAACTTGAACGCCGTGCTTTCGGTAACTGCCGTTAAGCGGGATAAAGTGGTTATCAACACCCTTACAGGTGGCGAAGGGCTTTATTATTGCGAAGAAGAAAGGCGTGTCGAAAAAGATTTTGGCGAGCGTGACGGGGAATACCGTATTGAAGAAGAATTCGAGATAGACGGGGAAGTTCAAGAAGTTTTATCGCACGGCGCAAAGGTGGCTATTTCGGCTACTCAATGCGGTGTGGGTAGCGTTATCGTTGACGGGCAGATATTTTTAACGGTAATAGCCTTGCAAAAATCCCAAAGATGCAGTATAATAAAAGAAACGAGAACTTTGCCTTTCCGTATGGAAATAGAACACCCCGACGCTATGCCGACTATGAGCGCGTTTGCTTTTGCTACCGAGCGTTCGGTTAAAACGGAAGTTTTGGTAGATCAAGAAACGGGCAAAAGCACGGTTAAGGCTAGCCTTTCCATAGGCTTTACGGGTTGCGCTTATAGTACGGATACCGTTAGTTTTGCCACCGACGCGTTTAGCGTGGAAAAGCATATCGCTTTGGAAAAGTCGGTTTCGGAATACTATTTAAGAAAGGAAATGCGCACGGTTACCGAGCCCCAAGTTTTAAGGGCAAGCGTGGAGAATTTGCCTATAGGCACTACAGTTCTTGCGGTTGGCGCGGAAAACTTGGAAATAATTGAAGTTCAAGCAAACGGTTGCGGGGCTACCCTTACGGGCGAATATTCTTGTACGGCGTACCTTTCTGATGCGGAAGGCGAACTGATTACAATGCGATTAAGCGCGCCGATAGAGAAAAAGTTTGAAAATCTATTTGCCGACGGCGACGGGGTTGCCGAGTGCAAAGCGGTAGTTGAAAAGGGTGTTGCGCGTATAGTTTCTGCAACCGAAATGGAAGTGGAAACGCAAATTATTCTTACCGTTTACCCCGAAGAAAGGGCGCAAGCGTCTTTCGTTAGCGACCTTTCGGTTACGGGTGATAAAGAGAGGAATCCACACGCTATACGCGTTTATATTCCCGAAGAAGGGGAAGAACTATGGTCGCTTGCTAAAAGGCTTAACACTTGTCCCCAAGCGCTTGTTGAAACTAATCCAGAACTAACCTTTCCGCTTACGGGAAAGGAAAGAATCGTGGTTTATAGACAGAAATAAATTAAAGGCGAAAACTTAT
This sequence comes from Clostridia bacterium, assembly GCA_017456945.1. The sequence goes on along the minus strand of JAFTIK010000035.1, from coordinate 3,211 downwards.
GAAAAAAATCAAAGTTAAAGTACCTGCGAAATTAAATCTTACCTTGGATATTTTAGGGGTGTCAGACGGCTTTCACTCATTACAATCACTAGTTTGTTCGGTTGACCTTTACGATACGGTTACCGTTAAAAGTCGCGCCGACGGCGACATAACTCTAAAAAGTAAAGGGATTGACCCCGAGTGTATTACCGAGAATAATAACGCCTATAAAACTGCCCTGCTTTTTAAGGGCGAACAGTCAACTTCCGGGGTAGATATAATTATAGATAAGCGCATACCCGTAGGGGGTGGCTTGGGAGGTTCTTCGGCTGACGTGGTTGGTGTACTTAAAGGCATGAACGCACTATTCGGCGTAAATGCAGACCTAAAAGACCTTGCAGATAGGCTGGGCTCGGATACGGGGTATATGCTAAACGGTGGTTGGGCCGTTATTAGCGGGCGTGGCGAAAGGGTAAATTATCAAACTGTAGATAAGCGACTTTTCTTTATTATAATTCCTGAAAGCCAAGGCGTTTCCGCAAAGGATAGTTATCGCAAGTTCGACCTTATGAAAAAGAAGTATCCGCCTTGCACGGAAAAGGCGCTTAGCGCATTAACATCTGGCGATATGAAAACCTTTTTCGGTTTGGCTAAGAACGATTTAACGGCGGGGTCGGTTGCCGTTTTAGAAAGTATAGACTTTAACATTAAAGCGTTATACAAGGCGGGCGCGCCACTTGCCGTAATGACGGGGTCGGGCTCTGCAGTCGTTGGCGTGTTCGATAGCAAAAGAGAAAGAAATAAGGCGTTTAGAAAACTTAAAGCCACTTATAAAACCGGCTTAATTAAAGCAAAGTCAATATAGATTAAATTATAAAAAGGGCGTGGAACTCTAAAAGGGGTTTCACGCTTTTTCTTTGGGTATAAAAAAGTAAAAAACGGTCAACAATAGACGGGCAGTTTAATTAAGGGGTGAAAAATGAAAAAGTCTTGCATAACTTTTCTTTTAATCGGCATAATAAGTTTAACGGCGATAGGGGTTTTACTGCCCGAACGGGAAAAAACTCACGTCGAATACCTACGAATTCACGTTCGCGCGAATTCTAATCTTGAAACCGACCAGTCGGTAAAATACGTCGTTAAAGATGGTATCGTGGAATACCTTACGCCGTACGTTGCCGAGTGTAAAACCAAAGACCAAGCAATTCATATGCTTAATTCAAGGCTAACAGAAGTGCAAACGGTTGCAGAAAACCTATTAAAAAAGTTTGGCTTTAATTATGGGGCAAGGATTAGCGTTCGCAAGGAAGAGTTTCCCACTCGCGTTTACGACGGGGTGGAGTTAGAAAGTGGCGTTTACGACGCGCTTATAGTTGAACTAGGCTCTGGCGAAGGTGATAACTGGTGGTGCGTGGTGTATCCGCCCTTGTGCTTTACGGGCACGGGCAAAGTGGTTTACAGAAGTAAAATTCTCGATATTATCGCCGATTTTTTTGATAAGGAGAAATAATATTCATGAAGAAAAGGGTAAAAATAGTGGCGCTGATACTCATGGCTCTTTCAATGTGTCTATGCGTGGGGCTTACGGCAACTACTACTAGCGTTCAACCTGCGTACGCCGCTGTGTATCAGCAAGGCAGTAGTGGCGCTACCGTTAAGACTATCCAGCGCAAACTCAAAAACTGGGGTTACTACAAGGGCTCGGTAGATGGTATCTTCGGCTCGAAAACCCGTGAGGCCGTAAAATATTTCCAAAGAAAGAACGGGCTTAAAGCCGACGGTATCGTGGGGAATAAAACGCTTAAAGCGCTCGGAATGAGCAGTTCGCAAGGTGGCTCGTCTAGCGGTAGTTCTTCGTCTTATTCAGATGCAGATATAAACTTACTTGCAAGGCTTATTTACGGCGAAGCAAGGGGGGAAAGTTACGTTGGGCAAGTTGCAGTAGGCGCTGTGGTTATGAACAGAATTAAATCGGCGTCTTTTCCCAACACTATGGCGGGGGTAATCTATCAGAAATACGCGTTTACCGCCGTTGACGACGGGCAGATAAACTTAACCCCGAACGCTACGGCAAGAAAGGCGGCGCAAGACGCTATGAACGGTTGGGATCCGTCTTATGGGGCGCTTTATTACTACAATCCCGCAACGGCAACTAGCGCGTGGATTTTTTCAAGAAAGACTACCGTAACTATCGGTAATCACGTTTTTGCGATATAAGGGGGAAATATGGAAGAATATAAAAATAACGCCGTAGATAAAGTGGAAAAGGTTACGGGCGAAAAAGATAACCTTTCGGAAGTGGAGCAAGACTTAAACTACGCTATCGGGCTTTCTATGATGAACGACGGCACTAATTCCGTGCTTAACGGCGCAGGGGTTGGCATGGGCGTAGTTCCGCCTATAGTTCCCGAACTAACGCCCGAAAGAGCAGAAGAAGTGGAAAAGGCGCGCGCCGACCGTAGAGTAGAACTCGCAAGGATAAAAGCGCACAAGAAAGCCGAGCGTGAAAAGGCAAAGGCTTCTAGACTACGCGAAAAGGTTAGAAGAAAATCTGAACTTAAAGAAAAACGGGCAGAGCAAAGGCACGAGCGAATTATGCAAAGGCAGAAACACCGCCAGCAAAACAAAGAACGCAACAAGGGTAACGGCGGTTGGTTGGCGGCGGTAATTTCGCTAGGGGTAGCAACGCTGGTTCTTGCATCTGTACTGACCTTTACTTTCTTAATGCCGTCTGAAACGGATAATATGCTAGAAGCAAGCTATCAAAAGTCTTTTTACGGCACGGTAGAGCGTGTGGATAATATAGACTTAAATCTTTCTAAAGCGCTTGTAACTCAAGATGAAAGCGCAATGCAGAAGTATCTAGTAGATACAGCGATAAATAGTGAACTTGCAGAGAACGACTTGCAACAGTTGCCACTTCAAGACGAAAGTAAGTTCTATACTACCAAACTCATTAACCAAATAGGCGACTACTCGAAATATCTTAACAACAAACTCGTAAACGGCGAGAATTTGAGTAAAGAAGACTACGACAACCTTGCCCGTTTATATTCGGCTAACCTTACGCTTAAAAATGCTTTACAAGAAATGATGGGACAAATGGGTGACGATTTTAGTATGACTTCGGTGCTTAAAGGTGGAAAGGGTAACGCCGTTATTCACGGTTTTACCGAACTGCAAAATCTTTCTGCAGAATACCCCGAACTCATTTACGACGGACCGTTCTCCG
>JAFTIK010000034.1 GCA_017456945.1 Clostridia bacterium | reverse complement strand
GGGGTTGGATCACTTGTTGTTATTTCCCCTGTGCATGCATTAATTTTAATAGGGGTTTCAATACTTGTAACTTTACTTTCAGGTATGATTCCCGCCTTTATGGCTTCTAAAAAAGATCCCGTTAAGGCTTTGCGTTCCGAATAATATTATAAAAAACAAAAGTGGGGTTAATCGCGTTATAGCCCCACTTTTTTGTTTAGTTTTTATTTGAATAAACGGTTATAATACCTTGTAATCTTCTGCGATAACCGCGTCTTTTGCTTTTTGCAAAGTATCTTCGCTATCGCAAACGATTTCTACCATTCCGCTTTCAAGGTCTGCTTTTGCGCTTTCAACACCGCTTACAGAAAGGCAGGCTTTTTGAACGTGTGCAACGCAACGCATGCACATCATTCCTTCAACTTTAAAGGTGTAAGATTTCATTTTTTCATTCTCCTTAACAATTTCATTAATTTGGTTTTGTTTTATTTCACAACCGCTATCGCAGTTTTGCTTTTTAAATTTCATAAAATTAATAGTGAGCGCATTTAAAACAACCGAAATACTAGATAAACTCATTGCAACAGAACCTATCATGGGGTTGATTTTTAGCCCAAACGGATAATAGAAAATTCCACTTGCAATAACAACGCACACAAGGTTATATGCAAAAGCCCAAAACAGCCCGAGTTTAATTGTGTTAAGCACTCGCTTAGAAAGGTCTATTGCATTAACGATATCGGTTAGTGTTTTCCTAAGAAGAACGATATCGCCGGATTCAGCCGCTATATCGCTTCCGCCCCCCATTGCAATGCCTATATCGGCGCTCATAAGGGCGGGCGCGTCGTTTACTCCGTCGCCAACCATTGCAACGTATTCATTTTTCATTTTAAGTTGTTTAATAACTTCTTGTTTTTTATCGGGATGAACTTCTGCAATAACTTCATCTATTCCAACTTCGCGCGCAATATAAAGCGCGGTGTTATAATTATCGCCAGTTAACATAACCACTTTAATTTTTCGTTTTTTAAGCAGTTCAACGGCATTTTTGCTTTGCGGTTTTAACTGGTCTTTTAAAGCAATAAGTGCCCCTATAACACCGTTAACAACCACTACAAGAACGGTTTTTCCCGCGGAAGAAAGGTTGTTTACTTCATTTAAAAGTTCTTCTTCTTTGTAATTAGGAAGTGCGTTTTTAAGGTTGCCTATAATATAACTTTTGCCTTTTACGGTTGCTTTTAATCCCATTCCGTCCACGCTTTCAAATTGACTTACTTCTTCGCTTAAAGCGCCTTTTTGCTTTGAATACTCGCAAATGGCGTGGGCAAGCGGGTGTTCAGATTTACTCTCTCTAGAATACACCGCGTTAATAATTTCTTGCGCGTTACCTTGGTATAAAGTGAAATCGGTAACCGTGGGTGCGCCTTGTGTTAAAGTTCCCGTTTTATCTAGTACCACGGTGGTTATCTTGTGAGCGTTTTCTAAAATTTCTGCGTTTTTAATAAGTAAGCCGTTTTGCGCGCCTTTGCCTGTGCCTACCATAATTGCCACAGGGGTTGCAAGCCCAAGAGCGCAAGGGCAGGCGATTACTACTACTGAAATGGCAAAGTTAAAAGAGAGTTCAAAAGAAGAACTTGCTATTAAATTCACTATGAAAGTGATAACCGCAACTGATAAAATAATCGGTACAAAAATTCCCGATATTTTATCTGCAAGCCGTGAAATAGGCGCTTTAGAGTTGGATGCTTCATCTACTAGCCGAATAATTTCGGATATAGAAGTATCTTCGCCTACTTTGGTTGCCGTAATTTGAATATAGCCTGAATTTAAAACGGTAGAGCAGTAAACCTCTTCCCCTTCGCCCTTTAACACGGGCATAGATTCTCCCGTTATGTTCGCTTGATTTATAGACCCTTGCCCGTTTGTTATAACGCCGTCTACAGGGATGAGTTCCCCTTTTTTAACAATCACGGTATCTCCCTTTATAACTTCGCTTATGGGAAGTGTAATTTGATTGCCGTTGCGAATAACGGTTGCTTTATCTGGGCTTAAAAGCATCATTTGTTCTATTGCTTTGGTGGTTTTTTTCTTGGAAAGACCTTCAAGATATTTACCAAGGCTAACCATTGTTAAAATCATGCCCGCGCTTTCAAAATACAAATTATCGTGGTATGTTTTTACTATTTGTGAAAACTTTTCCACTTCGCTTGCGTTGGCGTTTTCAAGCGCGTTTATAAGTCCTTGTTGACCGTGCGCTATCATAAACAGCGCGAATATACCGTAAATAAGAGATGCGGTTGAGCCTATCGCTATAAGGGTATCCATATTCGGCGCGCCTTTGAAAAGTTTTTTGTATCCTGAAATAAAATACTTGCGATAAATATAAATTATGGGCAAGGTTAAAATAAACTGCAGTAATGCAAATCCCATCGGATTTTTGTGGTGGTCGAATATATCGGGTGCGGGAAATCCCCACATCATATTGCCCATTGAAAAATACATCAGCGCAAGCAGTAAGGTCACGCAGGTTATAAGTTTTAGTAGGGGGCGTTCTTGATTTTGTTCGCTGTTTTGCGGTGTACTTTTAGTATAAGTGTTTTTTTCGCCTTCTAAGTTGGCGGTGTAGCCCGCCTTTATTACGGCGTTTATTATTTGCTCGTCGGTTATTTTGTTTTGGTCGTATTCAACGAGCATATTGTTTTTTAGCAGATTTACCTGCACGCTTTTTACGCCTAGTTTTTCAACCGCCTTTTGAACGTGCGCAGAGCAAGCCGAACAGGTCATTCCGCCAACTGTGAATTTGCTTTTTTTCATACAATTTTTCCTTTTAGTCTTTGTTTTTTATAGGTTTAATATATACCGCTTAGTTAAATCTTTTAAAAATATCGGTAATTTCATCAACAACTTGCGTGTTCCCTTTTTGAATTTTTTCTACTACGCAGGTTTTTAAGTGATCTTCCATAATTAAACTTGCCAAACCTTTAACCGCTTTGTCTATCGCGGAAAGTTGAATTAAAATATCGGTACAGTATCTGTTTTCCTCAATCATTTTTTT
>JAFTIK010000033.1 GCA_017456945.1 Clostridia bacterium | reverse complement strand
CCGTAGTTGCGTTAAGGGGTAAGGTGTTTTTTCCAAAAACCTTTTTGAATTTTGACGTGGGTAGGCAGATTTCCAAGAACGCCGTGAACAAGGCAACGAGTTCCGATTCCCTTTTATTTATAGCCACCCAAAAGAACGTGTTTACCGAAAATCCTTCTACAGACGACGTGTCTAAAGTGGGGGTTGTGGCGCGTATTAAGCAGATTATAAAACTACCTAACAACAATATGAAAGTAGGGGTAGAAGCCCTTTATCGCGCAAAGATTGCAGAGTTTACTAACGCTAGCGATTATTTTTCCGCCGTTGTAATTCGCGCAGATTATATCCCGTGTGAAGACGAAACTTTTTGCGAAGCCAGCCTTCGCATAGCAAAGCACGCTTTTACAGAATTTGCTTTGCAAGATAAAAGAGTTCCCAAGGAAATGCTTTCCACGGTAAACGAAAAAACCGACCCCAACGAGTTTATAGATAACGCTTTGTCGGTAATTTCGGGCATAAAAGAAAGCGTTGCGCAAAAGATTTTAGATGAAGACGACACTATTTTAAGGCTGGAAACTTTTGAAAAACTAATTTTAAGAGAAACGGAAATATTAAAGATAGAAAAGAAAATTGCAGGGCAAGTTCGTCAAAGTATAGATAAAAGTCAAAAAGAGTTCTATCTTCGCGAACAGATAAAGGCTATTCATACCGAACTAGGCGACGACCCTGAAGAAGAAGACGAACTAAAAAAGCGTATTGAAGAAAAGAATTTGCCAAATTCCATTAAAGAAAAGGCGTTAAAAGAACTTTCTAGGCTTTCTAAAATCAATCCGTCTTCCCCAGATTACTCGATTATTCTAAATTATCTAGACTGGATTTTAGAACTGCCCTTTAACGAATACACTAAAGATACCGAAAATCTTGCAGACGCTAAAGCCGTTTTAGACGCAGACCATTTCGGGCTAGAAAAGGTTAAGGAAAGAATAGTAGAATACCTTGCGGTTTTGCAACTCACAAAGGAAATTCGCGGGCCTATTCTCTGTTTCGTAGGGCCACCCGGGGTGGGTAAAACTTCGGTTGCTACGTCAATTGCCCGCGCGCTTAATAGAAAGTTCGTTCGTATGAGCCTTGGGGGTGTTAAAGACGAAGCGGAAATTCGTGGGCATAGAAAGACTTACGTGGGCGCAATGCCAGGGCGTATCATAAACGGGCTTAAGAACGCAGGCTCGTCTAACCCCGTGTTCTTGTTAGACGAGATAGATAAACTTTCTTCTGATATTCACGGCGACCCTGCTAGCGCGCTTTTAGAAGTGCTTGACCCCGAGCAGAACGTTACCTTTAGAGATAGATACTTGGAAGTTCCCGTTGATCTTTCCAAGGTTATGTTTATAACCACGGCGAACAGTTTAGATACTATTCCGTATCCCTTGCTCGACCGTATGGAAGTTATAGAAATAAACGGCTACACCAACGAAGAAAAGTTGCAGATTGCAAAGCGTTACCTTATTCCTAAACAGTTAGAACTTAACGGGCTAACCCCAAGCAAAGCGGAATTTACCGACGACGGTATAAAGGAAATTATCGAAGGCCACACTATGGAAGCAGGGGTTAGAAATCTTGAGCGCGAAGTGGGTAGCGTGGTTAGAAAGATTGCTTGTAAGTTTGCGGATAAGCCCAAAACTAGAAAGCAGACGGTTGATAAAAAAGATATATCCAACTATCTTGGCATAAGAAAGCATATTCGCGATCAAGCGCTTGAAAACGACGAAGTGGGCGCTTGCACGGGCTTGGCTTGGACGAGTGTCGGTGGGGTTACTCTCACTATAGAAGTAGGGCTTATGCGCGGTAAGGGCGAGATACTCTTGACGGGTAAACTTGGCGACGTTATGAAGGAATCTGCGCGCGCTGCAATAAGTTATATTCGCGCTAACGCAGAAAAGTTCGGCATTGACGGGGCTAGGTTTGAAAGTACGGATATTCACGTTCACGTTCCCGAAGGGGCAACCCCGAAAGACGGGCCGAGCGCAGGTATTACTATGGCTACGGCAATACTTTCGGCGTTTACGGGTAAACCCGTTAAAAAGGGGGTTGCTATGACGGGGGAAATTACCTTACGCGGTAAGGTGCTTGCAATCGGCGGGCTTAAGGAAAAGGCGCTTGCCGCTTACAGATTAGGCATTAAAAAGGTTATTATTCCCTTGGCAAATAAGAAAGATTTAACCGAAATTCCCCAAGAAATCAGAAAGGAGATAAACTTCGTGCCCGTTTCTTCTGTTGAAGAAGTTTTCAAAACGGCTATAAAGTTTTAATAAACGAATGAAAATTAAAGACGCAACCTTTATAACGAGCGTTGCAAGTAAAGATAAATTTTATAAAACGAATAAGCCTATAATTGCCGTTGCTGGTAAATCCAACGTCGGCAAAAGTTCGCTTATAAATATGCTTGCAAACCGTAAAAAACTAGCAAAAACTTCGGTTACGCCCGGGCGCACCCGCCTTATCAACTATTTTGATTTCGGCGAGTTCGTGCTTGCCGATTTGCCGGGGTACGGTTTCGCAAAGGTTTCTAAAGAAGAAAAGAAAAAGTGGGCAATTCTTTTAGAAACCTTTCTTGCAACCGAAAAAATCACCTTGCTTTTATCTTTAGTAGATATTCGCCACGACCCTACTGCAGACGATAAAATGATGGTTAATTACCTTTATCATTACGCAGTTCCGTTTGCGTTAGTCGCTACTAAAGCCGACAAACTACCTAAAACTAAGGTTAAACCGAGAATTTCGGAAATCGCAAGAGATTTGCGGGTCGGCGTTGCCGATATTACGGCGTCTTCGGCAGAAAACGGCGCAGGCAAGGAACAAATATTGCAGATTATAGAACAGGCTATAAACGCCCAAAAACAAGCCTTAAACGATAAAGATGAAGACGAACAAGATAGAGATTAGAAAGGCTAAATATTCTGATTTAGACGCGCTTTCGGGCGTTTATCAAAAAGCCCGAGAAATTATGAGAAATACGGGCAATCCTACTCAATGGTCGGGTGGCTATCCGCAGAGAGAACTGCTTGAAGAAGATATTTTGTTAGGCAGATTATTCGTTGTAGAGTGTGGTGGTGAAATGATAGGCTCGTTCGTGTTTTTTATAGGCGAAGACCCCGTTTACGCGCGCATAGAGCAAGGCGAGTGGAAAGGAAACGGGGAATACGGCGTTTTACATAAGGTTGCTAGCAACGGAGGCGTAAAAGGGCTATTTAGCCATATTTACAATTTTGCTAAAAGTAGAATAAACTATTTAAGGATAGATACGCACCAAGATAACGTGGTTATGCAAAAGGTGCTTGATAAACACGGCTTTATAAGGGCGGGAATAGTATATATGATAGACGGCTCGCCACGGATAGCGTACGAAAATTTTTAACCAAAGAAAAACACGGCAATCATTTTGCCGTGTTTAATATTTTATTTTTAGGTAAATAATTTAATCGTATTTTTTGCCGTAAAGTTTAACGCGCATGCGCGGAAGAGCAGTTTCAGCGTTACCTAAAGGCTTGCCTGCGTTACGGTAGTCGTGGCTATCGCAGAATTCTTTAAGTTCTGCTTGAACTCTTGCAAGGTGGCGTTTTTCCACCCCCGTTAGTATGGAAACGTATTCTTTAGCCATAAAGCCCGCGTGTTTTGCATACCTTAAAAGTTCGGCGTAATGCTCTAAACAGAAACCCTTGGTTGAAAGTAGCGTTTTATAAAAGGTTTTTTCGTTTTGGAACATCTGAGCTATAGTTTTGTAGTATTTAACCATACTTTCTTCAGCGTAGTCGCAAATGGCGCAAGTTTTAGAAGAAGAAAGTAGGGCGTTCGCTTGTTTAACCCCCGCTTTAACGTTCTTGGTTTCTTCTATAATATCCATAAGTTTATCAACTCTAGTGCCTATTTGTAGGGCTACCGAAAGTTTATTTTGGCGGGAAAAAAGCATGTCGAAATGGCGGGAGCAAAACCCTAGTTTTCCAACCTTGATGCGTGTATTGTCTTCCATGACCGCGTCGTTTAAGAATTCGTGCAAAAATTGTTCTTCAACAACTTTTTTAATTTCGCACAGCGGGCATTCGCAATCCACTTTGAATTTGTCTTTGATTAAGCCTGTATCTATATGGTATGCCATGGCTTTATTATAACAAAAAGTATAAATAAATTCAAGCCCGTTGCTTGATTTTTTTTTAGTATTGTTATACAATGTTTATACTACTTACTAAGGAGTTAAAAATGAGAACGGAAAAAATCGATTTATATGAATATTTTAAGGTTGAACGCCCAGTAGGCGCTGCGGGCTATCTTACCACTTTGTTGCTAGATGAATACAACTTTGTAGAAGGCAGGCTTCGTCCTGCAATGCTCGTTATTGCAGGGGGTGGGTATTCAATCGTTTCTCAGCGAGAAAAAGAACCCGTTGCAATGAAATATTTGGCAAACGGGTTTAATTGTTTTATTCTTGATTATTCGGTTTCGCCCGTAAGTTTCCCTTATCAACTAGTAGAAGGCGCAATGGCTATGGCGTATATAAGAAAGAACGCAAAAAAACTTGGCGTGGATAACGATCACGTTTCCGCCGTTGGTTTTTCTGCGGGTGGGCATCTTTGTGGTATGCTTGCAACTCTTTTCAACGCACCCGAACTTTACGATACCTTGGGCAAAGACGCCGAATATTGCCGTCCCGACGCTGTAATTTTATCTTACCCCGTAATTACTTCAGGGGAAAAGGCGCATAAGGGTAGTATAGAAAATCTTTCGGGTAGAGATGAAAGTCTTTACGAACGCTTGTCTTTAGAAAAACAAGTAACCAAGAATTCTCCGCCCGCGTTTATTTGGACTACGACGACGGATGCTTGCGTGCCGATGGAAAACAGTATTTATATGGCTATGGCGTATAGAGAAAACGGCGTTCCTTTTGAACTTCACGTTTTTGAATCGGGACAACACGGTTTGAGCGTTGCAGAACTAGAAACGAATATCGAAAACGTACCCGTTCAACAATGGATACCGTTATCTATTACTTGGCTTAAAAATAGGGGATTTAAAATTAAGAAATAAAGGAGTAGAAAGTGTCGAAAAAATTAGGTTTTGCTTTGGGCTCGGGTGGTAGTCGAGGCGTTGCGCATATAGGCTTTTTAAAGGCAATGGAAGAAAACGGGATTAAGCCAGATTATATTGTTGGTTGTTCAATGGGTTCGGTTGTTGGCAGTTGTTACGCTTTAGGTATGAGCCCTGAGAAAATGCATAAGATAGTTACTAAATTAAAGTTTTCGGATATTTTCGATTTGTCGATAAATCCCTTTCATAACGGCGCGCTTTTAGCAACTAAAAAGATGCGTAAACAACTTGAAAAACATCTTAAAAACCACACTTTCGACCAAACGGTTATACCTTTTAAGTGCGTTGCAACCGACCTTGTTACGGGTAATACTTACGCGTTTGGCGGTGACGAAAAACTCGTTGACGGCGTTTGTTCTAGTTCTTCAATCCCAGGTGTGTTTAAGCCTATGGAATATAAGGATATGGTGCTTGTTGACGGTGGGGTAAAGTGCAGAGTGCCTATTGACCAAGTTAAAGAAATGGGGGCTGACGTTGTAATTGCCGTTGACGTTTTGGGCTCGCAAAAGGTTGTTAAGAAAAAGTTCAACGTTTTCTCGGTTATGTTTAGAAGTTTTGAAATTGCCGATTGCGAAATTACTACTCTTAGAAAGGGAAAACAAAACCCCGATTTGTTTTTAGAGCCAGACCTTGGCGATATGGTTATGTATAAGTTTAAGGACTTAGAGATGGCTTATCAAAAGGGTTACGAACTAGGAATGGAAAACGCAGACAAAATAAAAGAGTTAATTAAATAAAATCTTGTTAATTGCATAAAATTCGTTGATATTTTTTATAAATTATGTTAATATAATAGGGCGATTTAGTAAAATTACTTTTTCGCCCTAAAGCGTTTTTAATATCCACGCTGGTGTGGCTCAGTCGGTAGAGCAGCTGATTCGTAATTATATACTTAACCATTAAAAAACGGTTAAAAACATATAAAAACAATCAAAAATACCTGATTTTAGCCCCTTATCAAAAAAAACTGTAAAAAAGTTGTAAAAAAATCTGTAAAAACACAATAAAAAATGCTGGAGTGGCACAGTTGGTAGCGCAATTGATTCGTAATCAATAGGCCGTGGGTTCAAATCCCATCTCCAGCTCCAAATTAAAAGACCTTACCTAACTTGGTAAGGTCTTTTCTCATACTCTTTCTACAACAATTATTCTTTATTAAACCTATTCACAGTCATTATATAAAAGATTTCCATAATTGGACTTGCATTATTAGTGTGAACACAATACTCTAAAAATTCAGGTAACTTTTCTTCAAAAGTTTTTTTGAATATTCTTATTAAGTCTTTTCTAAATTCGGTGTCGGTCTTAAAAGAATCGTTGTTTTTCATTTGCTATGGCTCCTTGATAATGTTTATATTTTATTGTATCAATAAGGTAAATCGTTTGAAGTTTCATTTTCTAAAAATTCTTCTT
>JAFTIK010000005.1 GCA_017456945.1 Clostridia bacterium | reverse complement strand
TAGCAATCATAGAAATGCCTTTTTCGCTAATCTTCTTAATATCGATTTCAGGGCTTGCAACCGCTTCGATAGAAGGTTCTTTATCAAGAACTTCGCTCTAATATTTGGGGAAAGCGTAGTTAATTGCTTCTTCGTAGAATACGCCTGCGCCGTATGCGGTTTCTAAAACCTTTTTGGGCACTTTACCCTTTCTAAAACCAGGCATAGAATATCTACCCTTAGTCTTTTCGTACGCAGCGTTAATTGCTTCGTTCCATTCTTTCGCGGTAAGGTCGATTGTAATTTTTACCGTGCTTTTCTTGCCTATTTCAAAAGTGTACTTCATAATGTTCTCCTAACCATTAAAATTCTTATGTATTTTATCATAATGTAAAATAAAACGCAAGTTTTTTCTATACATTATATATTGTTTTTAATTTTTTCCGTATGTTTTTCCGCAGATACTACGACCGTATTGTAATTATCGTAAGTACAGAAGCCGAGTTTTGCCCCAGACGGTTTTTTAACGTTGCGCTTTTCCGTGTAAGCAATCTCTATCTTTCCACCATCTCTACCCTTAGAGTAATAAGCGCAGATTTCCGCAGACTGAACTATTACCTTTTCGGGTACGGTTTTACCTTCGGTTTCTATAATCAAGTGAGAAGAGTGGTAATCTTTGGCGTGCAACCACAAATCGTGCCCACGAGCCGAAAAGGTAAGTCTATCGTTTTCTACGTTATTTCTACCTGCCTTAACGGTAAACCCTTCTATCAAATAGACGTTATACTGCTTTGTTTCCGTTTGTTTTTTGCGCTTTTGCGTTTGTTGCTCACGCAAAATACCCGCTTGCTCTAATTCGGTTTGAACGAGTTTTAGTTCAGCATAATCTTCTGCTAAACTTATTTCGTCTAACACGGACAAAAGATAATTAAGTTCAGTTTCCGCCTGACTTTTCTGTGGCGCTAAAGCCGTTAACGTGCGTTTTTGCTTATTGTATTTCTTATAATAGTTTTCAGAATTTTTCGCAACGGACAACCTTTCGTCAAGTGCAATTTTAACTTGCGTTCCGTCGTAATAATTTTCTAACACGCATTCTTTTTCACCGTTTTTTATTCGGTAAATATTTGCGAGTAAAAGTTCGCCTTTAATGCGATTTTCTTCGGCAGAAAGAGCATCCTTTTCCTTAGCGTTAATCGCTGTAAGGCGTTTTTTAACCTTTTTTATCGCCGTATTAACTATGCTTGTTAAGCGCTCTTTTTTCTGCGTATATTTCTTTAAGCGTTCACGTTCAGTATGATAATAATCTTCAGCAAGATAAAGCCTTTCAAAAAACTTTATATCCCCCGTTAGTGTTTTATAAGGAAATACGGAAACATCCTTTATATCCCCGTTCTGCAACGTTACGCAAGGATTAAGCGTTGCTTGATATAAAAATTCGTTAAGAAACTCAAAAAACAAGTTTCCAAACCCTTCGCCACCGATAACGCCGTATTTATCAAGATAACTATTCTCTATTTCAACAGCCGTAGAAAGAGCTATGCCTTGAACGCCTTTACAAATGTATTCTGAAAGAATACCGCTCGAAAAATCGTTAAAATATTCAATTAGTTTTATATCGCTAGGCAATTTTTTGTCGCCAACGGGTGGAAAAACGTAGGGATAACCAACGATTAACGGGCGAACGCCGTTATCAAACATATTTATACCCCTATTACCACCTAAAATCTTGCCGTTTTCAGTAAGAATTACGTTGCTATATCTGCCCATAAGTTCCACGTAAACGGTCTTTTTTACAGCGTCAAAAAACTCTGCAGAAGCGGTAAAATCTATTTTAACTATTCTATCAAAACCGATAAGTTCCACCCCTTCTAACGTTGCAGAAAGCAAATGCTTACGCATAAGCATGCAAAAATTAGGCGCAGTTAAAGGACTTTCCTTTTCTTGCGCTATAATGCCTATTCTAGGACTGGACGGGTTAACGTTAAGTAAAAGTTTTTCCGTTCTTTTACCCGTGTAAATCGTAAGCACGATTTCGTCGTTATTAGGCTGGGTTATTCTATTTACTTTTCCACCCTTAAACACTTCGTTTAATTCGTTACAAAGATATTTTAAGGTAAAAGCATCCTGTGGCATAATACTCCTTTATTTTTGCTTAGATTTAAATGTCTTTCCGTCTAGATAAGCGAGTGGACTATCCTTTTCAAAACGCAACATAAGTTCGTCAGAATTAAGCATATGCGTTCTTGCGCCGGCTTTAGCGTTATAAGCAAAGTCCCCGTACTTTCCGTCACCTATTATAGGGTGACCTATATGCGCTAGATGTGCGCGTATTTGATGCGTTTTCCCCGTGTAAAGGGTTACTTTTAGCAAACAACTATCTTTATACTCTTCAACAACTTTGTACCCCGTTTTTATTAGCACCGAACCTTTTTCCTTTTTATCGGTAACGGTTACTTTAGAGTTCTTTTCATCTTTAAAAAGATAAGCTGTTAAGATGTCTTCTTTTTTCTTTGGAATTCCTACTACCTTAGCAGAATACCTTTTTTCAAAAGTTCTATTCTTAAACCCGTTAAGCAAATGTTTTTCAGCCATATCGTTTAAAGCAAAAACCATTAAACCCGACGTGTTCCTATCTAAACGGTGAATAAAACGGGTTTGCGAATTTTTTGCTTGAAGATTAATAAAGACGTTTTCCGAAGAAAAACCACTCTTTTTATCGATAACAACAATGTTTTCGTCTTGATAAATTACGCTATAATACTCAACTGTAGTTGGCACAAAGTAGATTTCCACTTTATCGCCTACGTTAAGAGTAACGTCTTCTGAAACACGCTTACCGTTCACCTTAACGTCCTTACGGCGCAAGGCTTTCATTAAAGAAGAAAAGGAAAGCTCTTCTATATTATATAAAGCAAGTTTTGATAACTTGCGTTGTTTATCTGCTATAAAACTTTTCATAAATATTCAAACAGGACCCCGTTATTACGGAGCCCTGCGTCTTAAGTCTGTATTTTAGTCTTCGTCGCTAACCTTTTCTTTAGGTTTGATGCAAAGAAGAACTATAATGCCTGCCAAGCAAAGAACGCCTATCGAAAGGAATACTACCGAAGCGGTGTTCGCCTTAATCCAAGTAACGAATTCGCTGGGCGAAACGTCAACCGTTTTACCGTTTACGCGAACGATAGTGTTTGCAGAAGAAGGATTGAACGTTCCTTCAAGAGTTGCCGTACAAACGATTTTGTAAGAACCTTTGCTATGGGGCGTGAAAGTTAATTTCCCGTCATAGTTAATCTTTTTAATAACGGACGAAGAAACCTTATCTTCATTTTCGCCGTCTTCATACTGAGAAACGGTGGGAATTAAAACCCAGCCTTGAGCATCGGCAGTAGCCGCTACGTTCTTATTAAAGTAAAGTTGATAATTAGTGGTATGTTCTGCACCCTTGATAGTAAAGTTAGAAGCAACGTATTTAGTTCCGATATAACCAACGCCGGAAGCGGTGTTTGCATTTACCGTAACCGTACCGTCATCTTCAATAGAAAAGGTAAAGAAGAATTTATCACCGTAAACGCCTTTACTTTCGATTTCAGTTTTATCTTCGTTAAATACGATAAAATCTTCTTTTTCCATAACCTTATCGTCTTTATGGAAAGATTCGTTATCGTTAACTATTACGTAGAAGTAATATCCACCACCTGCCGAAAGAGTAAGTTTTAAGGAAGAAGATGATTTATCAGAAGTATCGTAAAGCCCTGCATACCAAAGAGTTTTGCTAAGTTTGCTATAAGGCGTACGATCGTCGAACACTAAATCTTCTAAAGTGGGAATTTCTATTTCAGTACCGATTGAAACGTAGTTACCTTCGCCACTATCGTTGGATTCGTAATACTTTTCTTTTAATTCAATTTCTACTTCATTTGCATTGTCAAGTGGCATTGCGCTTTTCGGGAAACTAAGCTTGATTCTGACTTTGCTTTCTGCTTCAAACTGATTAAGATTGATTTCTTCTGTTTCAATTTGTTTTATTTT
>JAFTIK010000032.1 GCA_017456945.1 Clostridia bacterium | reverse complement strand
TATACAAACGCAAAGACCGAGTTCGTAAAGAAATATACTGAAAAAGCGAAATCAATTTATGGTAATAGATACTAACAAATTCCAATTTATCGAGTTGATATTTTTTGTGGAAAATTTTCAAAAGCGTAGCACACTATACTTTCAAAAGAAAGCCGTGTGTTTTGCAAAGCAAAAAGTAAAGGATAGCAAAATTTTGCTATCCTTTCATAATGTCTAAAAAATCCCTATGAGTGACGCACCTATCTATCGGTGCTTTTAATTTTATTAAAATTAAATATTATCTATAAGATTTTTAACCTTTTTATAAAGGCTTTCCGCATTGCCGTCGTTTGATATAACGACGTAAGGGGAAAGGTCAAGCGCGTCGTAATCTACTTGGTTGTTTATTCTTGCCACCACTTGTTCGCGAGTGAGATTTGAGCGAGCCATAACGCTAGTTATTCTGTCTTCAAGCGGGCGGGTAACCACCCAAACCCCGTCGAAGAAAGTTTGGTAAGAACACTCGAACAAAAGGGGAACTTCTACGAAACAAACACCTTCCGTTTTTGCCGTGCGCGCCTTTATTTCTTCAAGCACCAAAGGGGTTACAAGATCGGTTAGGGCAAGCAGTTTATTCTTGTCGTTGAAAACCTGTTCGGCGATAGCCTTTCTGTCTAGCGTAAGGTTAAAAAGCCCTTTAACGGCAGTCGGAAAGAGTTTTTTAACAAGTCTTTTTACTTTTCTCGTTTCATAGAGTTCGGAAACGATAGCGTCTGAACTGAAAGTGGGGTAGCCAAGGCTTTTTAAGTATTCGGTAAGCGTGGATTTGCCACTACCTATGCCACCCGTTATAGCGATAGTTTTTTTCATTATTTAGCCTCGTACCAGTTTTTGCCCGAGCCCGAGCCAACCGTTAATTTCACGGGTAGGGAAACTGCATTTTCCATTTCTTCTTTAAGAATAAGTTCCACTCTATCTTTTTCGGATACGAGCGCGTCTATTATAAGTTCGTCGTGTATCTGCAAAATAAGTTTGGATTTTAGCCCTTCTTCTTTTAGGCGTTTATGCACGCCGAGCATTGCTAGTTTTATAATGTCTGCGCTACTGCCTTGTAGGGGCATATTCATAGCCGCGCGTTCGCCGAACGAACGCAAGTTGAAGTTAGTGGATAGTATTTCGCGAATTTGGCGTTTTCTGCCAAGCAGAGTTATAGCGTACCCGTTTTGACGGGCAAACTCTACGTTCTTTTCCATATATTCCTTAACTTCGGGATATTCTGCAAAGTAAGAGTTGATATATTCTCTCGCTTGCCACGGCGGTATTTTAAGTTGTTTTGCTAGGCCGTATTCACTCATGCCGTAGATTATGCCGAAGTTAACCGCCTTGGCGTTACTGCGTTGAGTTGGGGTAACCTTGTCAAGCGGGGTGCTAAATACTTTAGACGCCGTTTGCGCGTGAATATCTTTGCCCGAGTTGAAAGCGTTTATAAGAGATCTACAACCAGAAAAGGCGGCGAGCAAGCGAAGTTCTATCTGCGAATAGTCTGCGCCGACTAGAACGTGTTCGTCAGAACTCGGTATAAAGAACTTGCGAAGTTCTCTGCCTTCGTCGTCGCGCACGGGAATATTTTGCAAGTTGGGTTCTTTGCTAGAAAGCCTACCCGTAGAAGTCATAGTCTGGTTAAACGAAGTGTGTATAAGCCCCGTCGTTTTGTCGATTAACGGCTTAAAGCCTTCGATATAGGTAGAGTGCAGTTTTTGTAACTGTCTATACTTTAATATAAGTGGAATAACGGGGTGGGTGTTTTCAAGGTTTTCTAAAATTTCCGCCGTAGTGGAATAGCCGTGTTTGGTTTTCTTTCCTTTACCGAGTTTAAGTTTGTCGAATATAACGTCGCCGAGTTGTTTGGGCGAGTTCACGTTAAGCGTTTCTTCGCCAACTAGCGCGCGAATTTCCGATTCTAACCCGACTAAAATTTGTTGATACTTTTCACCCGTTTTATATAGTGCGTCCACGTCGATTTTAAACCCCGTGTCTTCCATATCGAAAAGCACATCGGATAAGGGCAGTTCTACCTTTTCGTAAAGCGATTGCATTTCTTCGCCAACGAGTTTAGCATAGAGCGTATTCTTAAGATAGTATAGCGCGTACGCGGGCGACGCTTGGTCTAGTCCGTAAACTTCAAACACTTCTTCTGCCTTTTCGCTCTTGCCAGCGAAATCCACAAGGTATTTGAGTATAGAAACGTCGTCGCAAGGGGCGGTAAGACTTACGGAAAAATTCTTTTTCAAGAAATGCGCAAGGTCTTTTTTGTTATATACGGTAAGTTTAATATTGCTTTGAAATAGGCTTTTAAGTTGTTCCACTATTGCAGAAAGTTCAAACCCGTCGTCTAAAAGTGTTTGGCGAACGGGGAAACGGTGTTCTATTCTACCGTCGAATATATGCACGCCGTCGTCTGCAAAGTAAATGGAAATGCCGTCCGTAAAAGGTATTTGGGTGGCGATTGATAGGTCGTCTGCAATCTTTACGGGTACGGGTAAAGGCTCGTTTTCCTTTGGCTCAAAATCTTCTTGTTCGCCCGTTTCTGCAAAAAGTTCGCCCTTTCTAAAAAGGCTCTTAAATTCAAGTTCGATAAAGCGTTCTTTAACCTTTTTATCAAAGGGGAAATTAAACGCCATTTTGCTAACGTCGGTATCTACGGGCGCGTTTAAGTCTATGGTAGCAAGCGTTCTAGAAAGGTAGGCTAAATCTCTGCCGGAAAGCACCTTTTCTAAAAGTTTGCCTTTAAGTTTATCGGTGTTTTGGTAAAGCCCGTCCACCGAGCCGTAAGTCTGAACGAGTGTAAGCGCCGTTTTTTCGCCAACACCAGGGATGCCGGGGATATTATCCGAAGTGTCGCCCATAAGCGCTTTTAGGTCTATTACTTGGTTGGGGCTAATACCCGTCTTTTCGGTAAAGTTAGCAAGGGTGTAAACGTCGGTATCCGTTATGCCACGTTTGGTAAAGTGTATTTCCGTCTGCTCGTCAACGAGTTGAAAAGAGTCTTTATCCCCCGTGATGATTATCGTTTCAATATCGGTCGCCTTGGCAATCGTGCCGATAATATCGTCTGCTTCAAACCCTTCTTTTTCCACAACGGTAATGCCCATAAGCCTTAAAAGGTCTTTAAGAAGTGGAATTTGCGGGCGAAGTTCTTCGGGCATAGGTTTTCTCGTTCCCTTGTAGTCAGAATACATCTTATGCCTAAAGGTCGGTGCTTTTAGGTCGAAGGCAACTGCAATCGCCGTAGGCTTTTCCGATTCAAGCATTTTTATAAACATATTCATAAACCCGTAAACGGCGTTGGTGTATTCGCCTTTTTGCGTGGTTAAAAGGGGCATTGCGTAGAATGCTCTGTTGATTAAACTATTACCGTCGATAAGAACTAATTTTTCCATAAAACCCCGTTTAATGCTTGCTATTTTAAAAAATTTGTGCTATTATCTTATAGCAATAGCAAGAAAACAAGTATTGTTTTCACATATTTTACCAAAAATACACGCTTTTTGCAAGAGATAAACTAAATAATTTGCCGCTGTGGTGAAATTGGCAGACGCGCTGGACTCAAAATCCAGTGGGCTAATACCCCGTGCC
>JAFTIK010000031.1 GCA_017456945.1 Clostridia bacterium | reverse complement strand
GCTTATCGAGATATTTGCCCCTACCGACGCCGAACGCTTCATCCATACCGATATTAACCACGCGCGACGAAAAGCCTTCCGAAAGCGTTTTAAACATCTTATCGATAAGTTCGTAAGTCTTGGGCTCGTCGATTAAAAGCACGTTATCCATATCGAAAACGTCAGAGTAAACGCGGTGTCTAGTTAAGTGGTTTAAATGCGCAAGCGTTTGAATATGCGGAATAAGTTCCACCCCGTTAGCGAGCGCAAACTCGTCGATTTCCTTAATTTCCTTAACCGTGTATCTACCACGCAAATAGCCAAAGTAAGGCTCGCCTTCGATCTCGTAAGTATCTTCAATATAAAGCCCGAGCGCGTTATAGCCCATTTTCTTAATCAAAGTAATCATACGCTTGACTTGGTCAACGCGCATAACTGCGTTTCTAGACATATCAAGCATTACGCCAAATCTTTTAAACTCTGCCATAAGAACACCTATTCGTTAAACCAACCGAGTTTGTTAGCCACTTGGTTAATAGCCGGCCAAACCAAATCTTGACACCACCAGTGCGCCTTGGGCGTTACCACTAGTTGACAGTTATCGGGAACGTTTTCTTTTGCGAACACGGCTTCAACCGTCTTCATACCTTCTTTAACGCCCGCAATCGGGAATATGCTATCGTATTCGCCCGCGATAACAATAAGGTTTCTAGGCGCGATTAAGCAAGCCAAATCTTGCATTTCAAACCACTTGTAAGCGTTAGGAATAAAGTTACAAGGACAATGGAAGATTTCAAGCAAGGACGCTTGGTAAGAACAGAACGCGCAACTAGGCGCGGAAATCTTAATTCTTTCATCCATACAAGCGGCGTAGAAAGACATAGTACCACCACCCGAGTTCCCCGTGATTAAAACTTTATCGGTATCGAGCATATCGAACTGCGGAATCAAATCGAGCGCGCGACTTACGTCCCAAATGCGTTCGCCGAGAATAGTTCTGCCAACCAAAAGAGCCGTCATAGCAGGGAAAGTACACATCATAGGCTCGAACTTATGCCTTGTGGTAACCCTTTCGCCCATAGCGCGTTGTTCAATGCAGAGCGCGGCGTAACCGTGTTTGGTAGCCTGTCTGCCGAAATCGCCACGAGTAATATACCCTTCGTCGCCGGGGAATTTAGCAACACCGATAGAGTTGTGAAAACCCGACGCGTGCCCTTGCAAAGTAATAGCAACGGGGTATTTTTTCTTGCCCGTGTTAGGGATTAAAAGGTAGCACGGAACGAACGCGCCCACTTCACTTTCAAAAACGAAACGGATTTGACGGTAGTCATCTACAATCTTATCTTCTTCAACGACGAGTTTAAGTTCGCAAGCGTTGGTGGCAATTTCTTCCATACCCAACAACTCGAAAAGTTTATCTTTAATTTGGTTTTTCCATTCGGGGTAATTAACGCCGTCGTTATAACGAAGTTTGCCCTTAATTTTTTCGCCGAGAAGTTTATGACACAAATCCCCTTGGATTTGAATTTTTTCAGTTGAAATTTGTTTATCCATAATATAAGCCTCGAAAAATTACAAATTTATTACGACCACTCTTGATCGGTAGTAGGTCTAAAGCCACCCGTAACGAGCGTGATATCTTCTTCGTACGTCCAAACGCCACCAGTAAACGTTTCCCCGTCGTTAAGCCAACTAACGAGCGCGTAAGTTACCCCTTCTTTAACGTAACTTGCAGAGATGAGCGTGAAACTATCGCCGTAGATAACCGCTTGCGAAGTCTTTTCCAAAACTATACCGTTATCTTCAGATACTTCTGCAATCGTGTAGTAGATATAAAAGGTTTTAGGGGTAGCAACCGCGTTAACGGTTAAATTGCTTTTAACGTTGGAAAAATCGGTTACGTTCCAAACGACGTCGTGCCCAACGACGGAAACGGGCGTGGGAATATCCGTAAGATTTTGACCTTTTTCCACCGTTTTAACAATATTAGTTTGACCTTCTTGAATAAAGGTTATAGTGTAAGTAGTTTTGCCTTGTTCTTTGTTACAACCCATAAGCGCAAAAACGGGCAACAAAGCAACTAAAAGTAGAGCAACGATTTTTTTCATCATAAAAATTTTTCCTCCTAAAAAATTTCAGGCGGAGCGGAGCAACCGCTCCGCCCAAACAAAAATTACCACAAACGAGTGTTTTCTCCCCAAACGTCGTCGTCAGAAATGAACGCGCCAACGCTATTAGAAAGAACGTCACCTTTTTCTAAAAGAATTTTTTCAATTTCAGGTGCTGAATAAAACTTTTTCATATTCGCACCCCCTTAAGCGAGTTTAACTCTAAAGGTTATAGTAAGAACGCCGTCTTGAACGCTTCTAGCATCAATAGTAGCAGGCTTGTAAGCGCTAACGTTAGTAGAATTTCTTACGATTACGGGAGCGTTGCCGTCAGCAACCAAATCAGCAGCCTTTGCGCCAACTTCAATTTCCGCAGTAACGGTAAGAATATTTTCTTCTACGGTAGCACTAGTAACGCCTTTCAAACCAAACCAACTTTCACCCAAACCGTTTTCGTCGGTGTACTTAACGGTAGCTTGATCGCCATCTACAGTATAGGTCAAATCGATTACGCCGAATACGTATTCTTCTAAAATAGCCAAGTTAGCAGCCGAGTAAAGACCTTCGCCCGTGTTGATTAAAGCAGCGGTATCTTCACCGTATGCAGCAAGAGCAGCGGTGTAAGCGCTTTCGCTTACGGTTGCGCTGTAAACGTATTCAGAGCCAACCTTAACGGCAACTCTACCAGCGTATTCACGGTTGTAGTTGTGGTAGTTAAGATCGGTTATAGTAAAGTATGCTACGGTGTAATCTTCAACGATTTCGGTATCGGAAAGTTCGCCGTATCTAACCATGCTTGCATCTTCAATCAAATCAAGCGGAACGATAGCAGTTGCAACTTCAAAACCAGCAGCCGTTAAAACGGTAAGGTCAGAAGTAAGAATTTTAGCGGTAAAGCGCAATCCGCCAAATCCGTTTTCAGAATTAGCAAGTCTTACACTTACCTTTTCTTCAACCTTCATATCGATTTCGTAAAGAGTTACGATAGTGTCACCCGTAAGGGTTACCTTTTCACCTTGCTTATAAAGAGTATCGCCAACCTTGTATGCAAGGAAAGTCTTTGCTCTTTCAAGCGTGGGAAGAACGAATTCACCACCAGCCGTTTGGCTAGAAATTTCACCACCGTTCATATCTTTAATGGTAACTTGAACGCCTTCTACGATAACGGTAAGAGTTGCAGGGCTAGTAGCGCTGTCGTTTCCGTAATATTCACCCGTCCAAACGGCAGAAAGAGTATTTTCACCAACTGCCAAGGTAGTGTTCATTGCTTCATCAGTAAGAACGTAACCTTCAGGAAGAATACTAATGATATCAGAGCCCTTTTGACCAGGCAAGCCACCTTCTACCGTAGCGTTAACGAACAACGGAGCGTTTGCGCCACCGAAAGTTATCGGCAACAAACTAGATTGATAATAAGGTCCGCCACCCAACATGGTTTGAACACCCATAAAGTTGTTTTCTCTTGCGGTATTAACAGTCTTTTCTTGCGCAGTAACGTCATAATTTTCGTCGATTACTACGTAGCCATCTTCATTAACAACGTTAAAATAGAAATAGGTTTTAGTTTCAGCGCCTTCTACGATATCATACATACCGTAAGTAATAGTCATTACTTCGCCATCAGTTAAAAGTTCTGTTAAACCTGCATCAGGATATTTAACCTTTGCAACAGAAAGCAAGTCGGCAAATTTCCTACTTGTTCCACTAATAGATGCACCCTTAAAATAAAGGCTTATAGCACTATAATCAAGATAAATATAGTAAATAGGTTGCGACGCTGATCTTAACATTGTAGTATCAGATTTATCTGCTCTAGCATAAATCAATACACGTCTATTCTTTTCGTAGTTCATTTTGAAACTTAAAATAGTGTTTGCGTCGTTAACGTCAAAATTTATAGCCGAAGATCTGTTCGCTTTTTGCGCCGTAAACACGCTTACGTTACCATCATAATCGTTAGCGTTATAAGGAATGGTAGAAGAAAGCGTGCCATCTTCATTTGTAGTCATAGTATAATCGCCGTAAAGATAGCCATCACCAGCAACCTTGGGGTAAGTTACGGTAGTAGTGCTACCATCACCTTTAGTTGTAAATTTGCCCCAAACAACGTCAACACCGTCTACGTCTTGAGTGTGTAATTTATTAGGCGTATTATCAAGATACGGAATACTTTCCATTGATAAGAAAATATCAGATGCGTCGTCGGTAATATCTTCAAGATTAGTTACGCCTATAACGGTTATTTTACAATCTTTCGTAGCGTTTCCGTAATAATCAAAAGATATAACCCCATCGTAAACTTTTACGCCATTAGCAGTTTCTTGGCTACTATTTTTAAACGAATAACCTGCAGGCAAATCTATATCTGCCAAAGTTTTTTGTTTATTAACGTCAACTTTAACGGTTAATTCGGTATTATAAGAAGCGAGCAACGGTTCGTTTATACCACCAAAAGAAACCGCTTCTTTGGTTGAGTTTAACCAACCATACGATTGATACATAATAACAACGCCCATATAGTTAGCGGCATTGCTATTAGCATCTGCAGCACCTTCGTAAGTTTTATTTTCAACAACGTAAGCCTGTTTAGTGTTGTTATAAATATCAAGATATACGTTAGTGCCAGTAACCGTTGTGCCATCCGTATCGTAAACGTCGTATGCGCCGTAAGTTATGGTTAAATCGTCACCTTTTGCAAGGTTAGTAAAATTGTAAGTTGTTAGAAGAGTTCCTTTACTACTACTAGTATAGACACTAGCAGCGCTTCCAGATAAAACTATGCAATAGCCTTTCATGTCTTGTCCATAAACAGCAGAAGCAATATCTTTTGAACGAGCAATCAAGTGCATAGGCTTTTCATAGTTAACCCTAAAACTTACAACTCTGTTTCTATCAACTTTTGGGGTGTTGGTGTTTGTATTTACAAACCAAACTGTATTTTCTACACTTTCAGTTGAAAAGAAACTTAAGTTCCCAGCATAATCGTTTACGTTATATTGAAAACTTTTGGTTTCTGCATAAGCGCCATTTGCGCCACTGCCTTTACCGTAAACAGGATAACTAAATTCTTGCGATTGACTTTCAGATCCAGCGGTAGTAAACATACCCCAGTTAACTTGATAATAACCACCCATAACGTTATCGGAAACGTAATAAGTATTTAATTCATCAAGGTTACCATTTTGACGATTTCCCGAATAGAACGTTTTGGTATTATCATAAAGAGGTGTTGCTTTAGAATTTACAACGTCGTACATATTAGATCTATTAAGACGCCAGTAAATATCCGTTGGAGCATCAATCAAATCTTCAAGATTAGTTACGGTAAACGGTTTGCTTTCTGCAATAGCAGGCGCGCGATATAGCGTTGCAAAGCCTATAATAAAAGCCGAGAACGACAATATTGCAAGCATAACTATTGCTGTTAATTTTTTGCTAAACGTTTTCATTTTTTTATAAAATTCCTCCTATTTTTTTTGGGTTTTTTCCCATATTCCCCTTTCGGGCTTTGAAACTTAAAAAGTTTCGGTTTGGCTTTTGTTATAAAGCCGAGTTACGTTTTGCGTTCTCGCCGAATTGCGCTTATTTTTCGGCGAAAACGCAGGTATAAGTAAAAAGTCCAACTTTGAAAGCCTTTTTTATTTTAAGCAAACGAGCAACCTTTTATAAGGGCAGGTCTGCCGTTATCCGTAGCATTGAATTTAGACATATCCCAAACTCTAGTATCGAAAGATGCTTTTACTTGTTCTACGCTCAACGCGCTACTATTAGTGCTAGTTGCAGAAAGCAAATCTTTCCAAGTTTTGCCGTTACCAAGCCACCAACAGCCGTTAACGCCAAGGCTACCTGCGCCGGTAAATTGCTTGTAAAATCTAGAAGTACCTAACGCAAAACAGTTTTTAACGCTACTTACTACGCTACTTCCCGTAAGACCGCTATCGATAGCGTAGTCGGCTTCTTTACCGCCGTCTATACTTTCAAGAACGCAGTTGCTAACCTTAACGTCTTGCCCGAATTCTACTGCGATAATAGATTTATCCGTACCGTAGTTGGTAGAAGTAAAGGACAAAGTGAAAGTTATATCTGCGTAAACGTTTTCTATAGTAGCGTTTGTCGCCTTACCTACGAGCCCCATACCACGAGTAACGTAAACGCCCGTAGTAGCGTTGAT
This sequence comes from Clostridia bacterium, assembly GCA_017456945.1. The sequence goes on along the minus strand of JAFTIK010000031.1, from coordinate 4,319 downwards.
TTGTAGGCTTGCCGTTTCGCTATACTTGGTAATATCTACCCCGTTAGCCTTTAAGGTTGCAGGGTCTTGTTGGGTAATGCCTTCAAACGAAATATTTTTAAGCGTGCCTTGCAAGTTGCCTATTACGCTAGAATATACCGAGTATGCGTTGTTACCACTAACGAATAACATTGCGCCGTAGAATATCTGACCGTTTTTGATAGTATATCCGTTACCGTCAAACACGCCCGTGAAAGGCAAGTTTTGCGGATTTATACCGTTATTGCCTGCAAAAGCGCTAAAATCTGAATCGGAAAGACCTTGCCCTTCTTTGCCAAAGTCTGCCCTAGCAACGGGGGTATAGCCGGACTCGGTTTTGTTTAGCCAGAATTTCCATTGATTGCCAACCACTCTAGTATTCGTATCTTTTATAGTTGCTATCGGAATAATAACTTGGCCGTTATAATCGATATCGCTAACTAAAACGTAGTTTTGAGAAAGTAATTCCACGTTAAGCAATGATGCAAAGCCCAAGATATCCATATCGGCAACGTCTTTAATCGCGTTATAAACGATTGCTTTTACCGCTACTTGTTTGCCCGTGTCGTTTGCGATTACGCTTATTGCCGTTTCGCCTGCTTTTAACCCGTTAACCGTGATTACACCTTGTTCGTTTGCCGTTGCCGTTGCTATTTCGGTATTAGCGCTAAATACGCTAACGTCGGTTACCGTGTCTAAAACTTGACCGTCAAGCACGTTGATTTTCTTTAGCGAAAGCCCCGTTGCCGTAACGTGCTTATCGTTAGTTTTGCCCGAAAGGGTGGTGTTTGATGCAAGTTTAACCATATTGCTACTCATTGCGTAATAATACGGCTCTATAATTGCTATTTGCTTTTCTGCCGTTAAAGTTTCGCCGTTATAAACGCAACTTGCCGTTAAGGTAAGCCCGTCGGTAAGTTCTTTCGGCGTTACCACCCCGTCGCTAGATACCGTTGCTTTTTCTTGGTCGCTAACGCTCCAAGTAACGTTTTCTGCTAAACCTTTAAGCACGTTTTCTTCATACACGTACGCGTATGCGTGCACGGGTAAACCTTTATATAAATCTTTTGCCGTCATACGGATTGTTAACCCGTCGATATAGTCGGCGCGTCTTACCGTTAAGAAACACGCTACGTCTATGCCGTCTGCCGTTACGTTAACGTAAGTTTTGCCCGTTTCTTTTGCAGTTATCACGCCGTTTTCAACCGACGCTACTGCCGTGGCTTCTACACCGTAGGTAATTTCCTTTATCGTTTGTTCTTTGCCGTTGCTATCGTACTTTTTAACGTCTAACGCGAACGTATCGCCAACGTCTAACGTCAAATCGTATTCGTTAAGAGCCAAGTAGTAAGTAGTTTCAGGCTTTTTATCCTTATCGCCCTTTTCTTGCTCTTTACAAGCGGTAAAGAAAATAGAAGTTAACGCCAAACATAAAGTTAATAATATGACCGTTAATTTTTTCATACTTTCACCCCCTACGCCACGCTTACTAGAACGGTTAAGGGTTCTACCCCTTGAACGTTACACGAGATAGTTACTTCTACGTCGGTCGCTACCGAGTTTGCAGTTATCGTTAAGCCGTCAACTGCAAGCGCTTCCGACCCGCAAGTTAAGGTAAAGGTTACCGTTTGGTTTGCTTCACCCGTTAGTTCTGGCTGGAAGGTGTATTCGTCGCCTACCGTTAGTTGTATTTGGTTATCCACTTCTAACGGCAAGGTGATTTCAAGGTAAGTTTCAAGAACTATTTCCACCTTGATTTCACACTCTAAAACTTGTTCGTCTATTCTTGCGGTTATTACCGTTTCGCCTACCCCAACGCCTTTTACCAATCCGTTGGTTACGGTTGCCACGGTTACGTCTTTACTATCCCAAACGACGGTTTTGCCGTCGGTTTCGCCTATTACCGACAATTGATATTCTTCGTCTAGCGACAAAGTCTTTCTCATTGCGCTCAAAACGTAAGTTTCGGGCGGTTTTTTATCGGTATCGGGTTTTTCATTGCAACCAAACGAAAAACAGGTTGCAATCAAGGTCAAAAGAGCAAGGACTATCGTAAATACTTTTATAATTCTATTCTTAAACATAAGTAGCCCTCCACACTTTGATATAGTTGGTTAACGGTCTATTAGTACCGTCACTCATATAGTTATAATCGAATCTCGCGATTATGTCTTCAAAGAATTTTATTGCTTTTGCTGCGTATTCTTCGCCGTATTCAGAGCCGTAGTATTCCATTTGCATAAACAAGTTTTCCGTATATGCGTCTGCAACACGCCAGTAATACTTTTCATAGTCGGCGGGGTTTTCCGTCTTTAACGATTCAAGCGCCTTGAACGCGTTATCGAATATTCTACGAACGGAATCTACGTACCCGAACGACCACCAGTCTGCTTTGTTAAAGCCCATATACACGCCACCGATAGCGCCTTTTTCCGACTTAAGGTAAGCCCAGTAAGTAGTCATTGCTTGGTACATCTGCCAAATATACGGGGCTGCTTCGCCGTAGTAGTTATCGATAAACTCTTTTGCAAGTTCATCATAGTCTAGCGACAAGTTCCACATAAGTTCAGATTCTACGAAAATTCGCATTGCTACCATTTGTGGCATATTACGGTGTATCTGGTTTTGGTGATATACTCTGTTAACACCCATTTCCGAGAAGGTCTTTAAGTCTTGCGCTATGAAATCCCAGTCGGGGTAGTTAAACATATAGTTGTTCCAGTTGGTTGCGTAAGTCCAAGTGCTTACATGCGAACTACACAAATCCCAGCCTTGCAAGAACTCGTAAACCTTTTTGTTCTTTTCGTGTATAAACGGAACGCCAGAGCCCGAGTAGTTTGCCATAGGCGTAAACTGAACGTAAACGTTATCGTCAAGTATTACTTCGTCGCACATAGGATACTGAACGTCACCCTTCCAAATCGTTGGCGGTTGTTCTGACTTGTGGTAAGCGAACATTTCAAAGTACAAAATTCTTTCGGGCTCGGTTTTACGAATTTCTTCCATAACCCCGCGCGCTACCGTGTTGGTAAACTTACAAAGCAAGCCCGAATAGTTAAGCATTTGTTCTTTGCCGTTTTCGTCTATATACTTAGAGTATTCTTTACAATTATCACAGTCGCAACTTACCATTATGTCTTGTTGACCGATATGGATAAAGTTGGTGTCGGGGTATTCCCTAAACAATTCCACAACGTTCTTTATAAACTCTTTGGTCATTTCTTGGTTAGACAAGCAAAGTTGACCTTCTTGCGAGTTTAATATTCCGTCGTTATTGTCGTCGCCCGCCCAGTAAAACCAGTCTTCGTGCAAAGCGTAATATTCAGTCGGCGGAATAATTTCAAAGTGGCTATGTCCCGAAACGGGAATTCTTGTTTCTTCTTTTATGTTTAGCCTTAAATATCTCTGCCAAGTTTCGCTTGCAAGAAGTTGCTTTACGCTGTACGCTCTGTGGTCGAACTCGGGTATTTCCACAAAGTTGTATTCACAGAACTTTACGTCGTTTTTAACGTCGTACTTTATCTCGTCGATAGAGTAGCAACGCCAACTAATTGTTTCTTTTAAGAAGTCTAGCGCGCCGTAGAAAGTACCTTCTCTAACGAACGCGTGCGCGCCTGATATATAGATATCGTCGCCGATAGTTTTAATTCTATAACCAGACTGACCGAATTTATCTACCGCAACCGACATACCCGTCTTTCTCATAATAGAAGTCGTTCCGATTGATATAAACTTGCCTTGGTCTGCAGTTTTATACTCGTTACTATAAACTATCGGGAACTTTGCGCCCGTAGATTTTTCCACGAATTCGTTAATGGTGTCCGCCGCAAGAACTTCATAGTCCACCGGTTCTTCTGGAAGAAGAATTTTGTAGTCGGTTTTACCGTCTTTAATTAGATAAGTATCGGTTTCTTTAACTTCTCTTTGATGAACGCCTTTGCCTTGATACCCTTCAACTTCGCCTTTCCCGCCCGTTTTATCAGAATTACAACCGAGCGCAAAGCAAGAGAGAAGCAAGGTTAGCGCCATTAACACGCTTAAAATTGAAAATCTTTTTTTCATTTTCTTCCCTCCTATTTATAAACGGTAATCTCGAAATCGAGAATTTCCGTGTTTCCGTACAAGTCGATTGCAAAGTACCTTACGGTATATACGCCCGACTGTTTGGGGGTAAATTTGTTGTCCTTTACGTATTCAATATCAAACGAAGGTGAAATTACTACAGCGTAGTGCAAATTCTTTGCGCTTTCTTCGTTGTATTTAACGGTAAACTTAGGTATTTTAATTTCCTGTTTACCTTT